>JAZQOP010000290.1:0-1598 GCA_045627965.1 Kiritimatiellia bacterium
CGCCACCGCCGAACAGACGCACCCCGCCACCAAGACCAACGCCGCCACGACAAGCACCGCCATCGCCACGCCGAACCCACCTCCCTGCACCTCCGGAATTTCCAAGGCTTTCAGGACGACATTCCCGCCGATCAGGCCCAAAATGACCAGCACAAGCCCCGTCACCGGCAACCCTTGGCCGCCGCGGCCGGGCCGGGGCGTCCGCACCGCCTTTCCGCAAATGTTGCAAAAGCCCTGGCCGTCCGGCATCTCGACCCCGCAATGTGCGCATTTCATCATGTCTCCTCCTTTTCGCGCCCGGCTAGGCGTCCGCCGCCACAAGCGCAAGGCCACCCACGAGCAGCAGCAGCATTTCGAGCACCGAAATGATGCACTCCGCCACCGCGACGCCACGCCCCATCAAGTTCGGATTCTCATCGCACTTTTTCATCGCCACGCACGCCAAAATGCATGCCAATGGCGACAGGATCGGGAAAAACACGAAGATCAGCGAGCCCATGGCCAGTTGCGAAAACTTCTTCTGGCATGGCGCGCCTGGCCTCCCCGCCCCATTTTCCGCGCCGCATCTGGGACAATAGAGCCCCGTTGTCCATTCTTCTCCGCATTTTACGCATTTCATCGTCGGTCCTCCTTGTTTCTTTTCAATCGCGCTTCCGGTCAGGCAAACACAGCAGGATGAGCAGGCCCAACACGTTCAAAAGCCCCAGCAGGCTCAAAAAATCAGGCCAGCCTTTCTCAGCCATGTACATACCGCAGCCCGTCAACGAAATGCCTTCGGCCACGGCCAGGACAATCATGCCGAAGCCGAAGCCGACACCCATGGCGGGACCGGACAAGAATTGCAGCACGAAGCCGATCCCGATCCAATACATCGACGGATGCCGTTCCAAGTAGTTCATTTCCTGTTTCTCCTGTTCCCTGTTTCCAAATTACCAGGCGCTCTCGTGGATGATGACGGAAGGCTTGCGCAAGTCGCGGATGTCAAGCCCGGGATACGTCTCATAAACCTCCACGTCGCCATTGTTGCGGCGCTCGTAGACCCGGCTGGGTTTGTGCAAGTCCCGCATGCCCAGCCCTGGCACCGTCTCGTAGACCTCCAGACGCGAATCGTCCCGCCACTCGTAGACCGTCGAAGGCTTCTGCAAGTCGCGCATCCCCAGTCCCGGCACCGTCTCGTAGACCTCGTATCTCTGCGCCCATCCCCCTGAGACCAGCACCATGCCCGCAACAACCATCATCCCGACCCTTTTCATCGTCCTTATCTCCTTGCTTTTCTCTTCTTGCGCCTTGATTCTTGCCCTTCCTGCCCGTCCAGCGCAAGGGCAAACCGGCGCCGCCACGCGATTGTTGCCCCACCGGCAACAATCTCCTCGCCCCCTCATTTCCATCTTGCCTTCCATTCGCAATTGAGCGAAAAGGCAGGCGCCATGTACTTCAGCAGCTCCGACAACTTCATCTTCCCCGACCTCCCGCCCCCATCCATCGACTGGCCGCTCGTCAACGACCTCGACGATCTCCTGCCCGACCCCTATCCGGATGCACCATCCCCCGCGCCTTTCCCTGCCGAACCCCAGCCAGGCATCCGCTTCCAGCGGCCC
>JAZQOP010000291.1:0-6304 GCA_045627965.1 Kiritimatiellia bacterium
GGGGTGGCGGGAATCCTGGGCGACGTCGGTCCCCGCGGCCGGCTTGAACCGCATGGCGGCGTTGGAGATGCGGAGGACGCCGGTGCGCTTGGCGACGACGACGTTGGCGTTGGCCGTCATGCCGGGGCGGAGCTTGAGGGCCGCGTTGTCGACGTCGACGATGGCGATGTAGTTGACGACGTTCTGGCTGGTGATGGGCTCGTAGCGGACCTGCGAGACGGTGCCGGCGAAGTCGAGGGCGGGGAAGGCGTCGACGGTAAAGGTGACCTCCTGGCCTTCGGCGACGCCGCCGACGTCCGCCTCGGAAATTTCGGCCTCGATGCGCATGCCGCGCAGGTCCTTGGCGAGGGTGAAGAGGACGGGGGTCGTCATGCTGGCGGCGACGGTCTGCCCGACGTCGACCGAGCGGGAGATGACGATGCCGTCCATCGGGGAATAGATTTCCGTCTTTTCGAGGTCGACCTTGATCTTGTCGAGGCTGGCATGCTTCATGCGGAGGGTGGCCCGGGTCTGGCCGAGGGTCGCCTCGCTCTGGTCGTAGTCGGCCTGGCTGATGATCTCCTCGTCGAGGAGGGCCTTGGCCCGGGCGAAGTTCGCCTCGGCGAGCTTCAGGGAGGCTTCGGCGCTCTGGACTTCGGCCTCGCACTGCTCAAGCTGCCGCAGGTAGGACGAGGAGTCGAGCCGCGCGAGGAGCTGCCCATTGGTGACGGAGGAGTTGTAGTCGGCGAACAGCTCGACGATCTTGCCGGAGACTTCGCTGCCGACCTCGACCGTCTGGACCGCCCGCAAGGCTCCGTTGGCGGTGACGGTCTGGACGACGTCGCCCCGGGCGACGGGGGAGGTCTTCCAGCCTGCGGCGGCGGAAGAGGCGCGTTCGCCGCCCCAGCGGCACCACGCCCACCAGGCGGCGGCGCCCAGCAGGATCAGGACGAGAAGCGTTAGGATGGTCTTTTTCATGTTCGCGAACCTTTCGGGGACGGCGGGCCGTCAGGGGGTTGGGTCGCCGTCGGCGCCGCCTAGGTTACACGCCCGCAGGCGATTTTCCATCCCAAAAGGGCCGCCAGGCCCAAAAATGGCGTTCGGCGGCGCGGAGATCGGCCCCCCTCTCGCCCGGCCGGGGGGATGCCCCCGACGAGGGCGCCGCCGGGGCGCTCGGGCGGGGTTTCGGGGGGCGGTTTTGTTTGGCAGGGAGGGGCTGGGCGGGTATGATTGGGGGGTCGGGCGCAAGACGCCCGGGAAGGATGGTCCCATGAGCAAGTTTGGTCGGAAGTGCACGGCAGTGGTCGCGGCGGCGTTGTTGACGGCGGCCGCGGGGGCTTTGGGCGACGACATCCTGGCCCGGTGGAACTCGGAGGGGGCGACGACGGGGCAGGGGGCGTATCCTCCGTCCGAGACGGATTCGGGAATCGTCTGCAGCAATTTGGTCGTCGGCTCCGGCCTGGCGGCAGGCGGCACGACGGCGACAGACGTGTATGCGGCGAACGGGTATGCGTCGACCAGCTATGCGACGGCCAAGTCGGCGAACGACTACTGGGAGTTCTGCGTCGCCGGATCGAACGCGGCCATGACCCTTTCTTCGCTGACGTATTCCTTCGGCGGCCCGAAGAGCGGCCCGAAAAATGCGTGCTGGGCATGGAGCGTCAACCGGTCGACGTGGACGCCTTTGGAGGAGCAGGACCTCACGAGGTCGGATACGAAATATTTCGAGGACATGGTGGTGGATTTGAGCAGCCTGCCGACGGATGTCGAGCGGGTCTGGTTCCGCCTCTATGCATGGAACGGCGGAACGGCCTCGTCGGCCTGCGGCTCCTTCGGGAAGAAGCGCGACGTGCTCATCCTGAAGGGGAGCCTGGCCGCGCTGGACCAGCCCCCGAAGGTCTCGTTCGACTCGGCCGTGCTGGAGGCGCCGGTCAAGCTCAAGAGCGAGTTCTATGCGACGGTGAGCCCGGCGAGCGGGGCGGGCGTGGCGGCGACGTCGTTTACGCCGGCGCCGGTTGGCGGTTTCACCAACGCGAACGGGAAGCTGACGTTTACGCCGAAGACGAACGACGAGGGGGGCGTGTTCACCTGGGTCGTGACGGCGACGAACCGCTACGGGAGCACGACGGCGACGGCGCAGGTCCAGGTCATCGAGACGCGCGTGGCCGGCAACGTGACGCTGACGTTCGACCGCCAGGCCTTGGCCGAATGGAACAAGACGGCCACGATCACGGAACCCCCGAGCAGCGGCTTGGAGTGGGAAGTCTACAACGCGGTCATTCAGGACGACGCGGCCGACCAGCGCTACGGCGGCTCCGGGCGCGCGCTGCGGTTCTCCTACTCGGGGACGTCGACGCTGACCTCCAAGGCGCCGATCCTCTACAACGCGGCGACCAACCAGGGCATCGGCAAGGTGACCTGGAGCGTCGGCATCATGGGCGGCCTGGAGGAGGGCGAGACGGGGCCGGCCGTGGAGCTGCGCGTGAGCCCCGATCTGGAAAACTGGGTGACGGCCGACATCTTCGAGGTCGACGACTACGCGGCGGACGGCTCCCTGGTGAAGCATGTGACGGAACTTCCGCTGGACGGCCCGGCCTATCTGCAGTTCCGCGTCCGCGGCAACGGCAAGAACGTGAACCTGGACCAGGTGACGATCGAGCCGCAGGCCGCGCCGAACGCCATCGACGCGTATCTGCTCAACTACAACGTGACGCCCGGGGACGACCTGACGGCCCCGACGGAGGACTACGACGGGGATGGGCGAGTCAACAGCCAGGAACGTTCCCAGAAGAAGAATCCCTACTACAAGGATTAGTCGCGCGAGGCGGGCCATGGACTATTGCGGCGGATCGTGGGTCGAGATCTCCTCGGCCCGGCTGAAGGGCAACGCGGAGGCGGTGGGGCGCGCGACGGGGCGCGGGACGGAGGGCGTCATCGCGGTGGTCAAGGCGGATGCGTATGGCCACGGGGCGGCGGGCGTCGCGGCAATCTTGCGCGAGGCGGGCGTGCGGCGGTTTGCGGTGGCCTATGTCGCGGAAGGGGAGGAGATCCGGGCGGCGGTGCCGGATGCGGCGCTGATCTTCCTGCTGGGGCGCGCGACGGCGGCGGATGTGCCGGCCTTGCGGCGCGGCGGCATCACGGCGGCCGTCGTCTCGACGGAGCATGCGCGGGAACTCTCGGCGGCGGCGGTCGCGGACGGCGGCGGGGCGCTCCCGGTGCACATCAAGCTGGATACGGGCATGGGGCGGCTGGGGTTCGTCTGCCCCGCCCAGGTCGAGGAGGCGGTCGCGGCGCTGGCGCTGCCGGGGTTGCGAGTGGAAGGGGCCTGCATGCATTTCGCCAAGGTCGAGCCGGAGGCGGATCCCGCGTGGGCGGCGGAGCAGGGACGGAAGTTCGCCGAGGCGACGGCCCGGCTGGCGTCGGCGGCGGGGCGCCCGCTCTTCCGCCATACGTCGGCGACCCGCGCGGCGCTGCTGCTGGAGGGGTCGGACTATGACGCGGTGCGTGTCGGGATCGCCCTCTACGGCTACGAGACGGCGGGGGTCGCCGGCGGCCGCTTCGAGACGGCGCCGGTCTTGTCGTGGAAGACGCGCGTGGTGCAGGCCAAGCCGGTGCCCGCCGGGTTCCGGTGCGGCTACGATGCGACGTGGACGGCCCGGAAGCCCTCCCTGCTGGCGACGCTGGCGGTGGGCTACGCGGACGGCTACCGGAGGACGTTCGGCAATACGGCGGAGGTCCTGCTGCACGGCGTCCGCTGCCGGGTGGCCGGGCGCGTGAGCATGAACTGGCTGATCGTCGACGCCACGCCGGTCGCCGGCCGCGGCGAGGAGGTGCGCCCCGGCGACGAGGCGGTCCTGATCGGCCGCCAGGGCCCGGAAGCCGTCTGGGCGGACGAGCTGGCGCGCATCGACGGCACCATCAGCTATGAAATCTTGACCAGCCTGTCGCACCGGTTGGAGCGGCGGACGGTCTGCTGAATGAGCAACGGAGGTAGGTCATGAAGGTTCTGATCGCATCGCACAACAGGCATAAGATCGAGGAAATCCAGCAGATTTTCGCCGATTTTTCCGTGGAATTCGTTTCGGCGGCGGATGTGCCGGGGCTCCCGGACGTCGTCGAGGACGGCGACACCTTCGAGGCCAACGCGAAGAAGAAGGCGGTCGAGCTGGCCGCCGCCGCCGGAATGTGGGCGCTGGCCGACGATTCGGGCCTCGAGGTCGACGCGCTGGGCGGGGCCCCGGGCGTCTATTCGGCGCGCTACGCCGGCGAGCCGTGCGACCACGCCAGGAACAACGAAAAGCTGCTGAAGGCGCTGGCGGGCGTCGAGAACCGCTCGGCGCGGTTCCGCTGCGTGGCGGCCCTGTCGAGCCCCGCCGGCGAGGTGCGCACGGTGTCGGGGACCTGCCCCGGCCGCATCATCGCCGAACGGCGCGGCGCGGCGGGGTTCGGTTATGACCCGCTGTTCGTCCCGGAAGGCGAGACGCTGACATTCGCCGAGCTCGGCCCCGAGGTCAAGAACCGCATGAGCCATCGCGGACGCGCCATGGCCGCCGCCAAGGCGGAGTGGGGCGAGCTGTTCCGCTCGCTGGCGGCGAAGTAGCCCCCCGGAGGCCGACGGGATGAACCTTCGCCTTCGCCTGACGCTGGCCAACGACGCCGGAACCGAGTTCTTTGGCCGTGGGCTGTGCGACCTGCTGGCGGGGATCGACGAACGGGGGTCGATCCAGGCGTCGGCGCGGGCGATGGGGCTGTCGTATGTGAAGGCGCTGCACATCCTCGAACGCGTCGAACGCGAGCTGGGGTTTGCGCTGGTCCTCCGGCGGCATGGCGGCGCGACGCGCGGCGGGGCGGAACTGACGCCCCGGGCCAAGGCGTTCCTGAAGGCCTACGGGAAGATGGAACGGTCCTTGCTGAAGGCCGGCGAGAGGGCGTTCAGGCCGTTCGAGGAGGCCGTGGAGGCCCTCGGACAGGCGGCGGACGGGGGGGCGGACGGGCGCCCGTAGCGGAAAAACGAGCGGAAAGGTCCGTTCGTTGTTGACATCCGTCGGATTTGTGGTAGAAGGCAGGGACGTTTTTCCAACAGAAGTCATCCCGAAGGAAGAGGTAACCGTATGTCCATGCATCGCAGTTTGAAGTCCGGCAACAAGGTCGCGGCGAAGCGCAACGTCTTGAAGCGTTTCGAGCGCATCGAAGTCATGAAGGGCGAAGGCAAGTGGAAAGAGGGCGATCGCGGCCGCGGTCTCCCGAAGACCAAGCCCCCGGTGTGATCCGCAGCCCGTCTGCCCACGAAAAGGCCCCCGCGTCGGTGCGGGGGCTTTTTTTGTGGCGCGGCCCGGCGCACGGGGCGGGGCGCGGTTTTAGCGGCGGCCCTTGCGGAGGGGCAGCAGCGCGAGGTAGAGGGCGCCGTTGAGCAGGATGATGGAGGCCCCCGCCGGCAGTTCCAGCAGGAAGGACAGCAGGATGCCGAAGAGGACGGAGGCGAGCGCGAAGAGGAGCGCGTAGAGCAGCGCGGCCTTGAAGGAGCGCGCAACGTGGAGCGCCGTCGCCGCCGGGAAGATGAGCAGTCCGCTGATCAGCAGCGAGCCGACCAGCCGGATCCCGATGACGACGGTCAGGGCCGTCAGCAGCGCCAGCAGGCGCGTCAGGGCCGCCGGACGCAGGCCGAGGACGCGCGCCTGCGACGGATCGAACGTCAGGGCGAAAAGCTCGGGGTATTTCAGCAGCAGGAGCAGCCCGACGGCCAGCGAGGCCCCCGAGGCCAGCACGGTCTCCAGCCACGTGACGGTGAGGATGTCGCCGAAAAGGTAGGCGTTGAGGTCGAGCGTGCTCCCCGAACGCAGCGAGGCCAGCAGCACGCCCGCGGCCAGCCCCGCCGCGGAAATCATGCCGATGGCCACGTCGCCGCCCGTGCTCGCCGAGGAGGCCTTGTCGGGCAGCCGGATGACCAGGAGGCTGGCCACCAGGACCAGCGGAATCGAAAACGGCAGCGGCGCCAGCCCAAGCAGCAGCCCCAGCCCGATGGCGAAGAACGCAAAATGCGAAAGCCCGTCGCCGATCATCGACTGGCGCCGGAGGACCATGAACGTCCCGAGCAGCGCGCACGGGACGCACAGGAACAGCCCCGTCAGGAGCGCCCGCTGCATGAAGCCCATCGAAAGCGCCTGGAACAGCAGGCTCACGCGGCACCTCCGGGGCCGGAAAACAGGTTTCCATTCAATGGAAACGTGTTTCCGGGCGTTTTCCACGCAATGGAAACGTGTTTCCGGGGATTTTCCACGCAATGGAAACGTGTTTTCATCGGGCGGGATCCTCCGCGGCGGGGGGG
>JAZQOP010000292.1:0-8770 GCA_045627965.1 Kiritimatiellia bacterium
AGACGTGCTGGCTTGTGGGGCCCAACGGGAAGCCGCTGGTGGATAGGGAAGGAACGATGTTTGACAAGATAGAGGTGAAGGTGAGAGGTGAAGGTGAACAGCGGACGGTTTATGTCCTTTTGGGTGACTGGCCGCTTGGAGTCGCCTTTGCTCTTCTCATCCTGTCGATGATTTTGGTAAAATACAAGGCACATTATGAACAACGAAGAACTTTGTCCCTGTAAGTCGGGTAAGACTTTCGGAGAATGCTGCGGCCCCGTGATCGCCGGAACGGCGAAGGCGGAGTCCGCCGAGGCGCTGATGCGTGCGCGGTACACCTCGTATGTGACCGGCGACATCGCCTTCCTGCGGACGAGCGCCACGAAGGCGGTGCAGGAGGAATTCGACGAGGATGCCTCGAAGGCGTGGAGCGCGTCCGCCGAATGGCACGGTCTTGAGATCATCAGGACCGAGGGCGGACAGAAGGGTGACAAGACGGGTGTCGTCGAGTTCCGTGCGCTTTACACCGCGAACGATGAGTTCTGCAACCACCACGAGGTCTCGAACTTCGTGAAGGAGAGGGACGGCTGGAAGTTCGCGGATGGCGAGCTCGTCGGTGAGAAGCCGATCGTGCGCGAGGAGCCGAAGGTCGGCCGCAACGACCCGTGCCCGTGCGGGAGCGGCAAGAAATACAAGAAATGCTGCGGCGCCAACCTGTTCTAGGGCGCGCGGCGACAGGATGGCGACATGACAGAAGCGATTCCCGGAAGCGAAGCCCCCGACCTGCTGGCCGGGGCGGAACCCGTCGACGAGCCCGTCCGGCTGGACGAGACGCAGCACCCGCTGCGGCCGGCGATGGTCCTGCCGGAGGCGCGGCGCGTGCTGGAGCGGCTGAACCAGGCCGGCTACAAGGCGTACCTGTGCGGCGGCGGCGTGCGCGACCTGTGGCTCGGCAAGCAGCCGAAGGACTTCGACGTGGTGACCGACGCGCGCCCCGAGCAGGTGCGGCGCGTCTTCCGCAACTGCCGGGTGATCGGGCGGCGCTTCCGGCTGGCGCACGTGTTCTTCGGCGACACGATCATCGAGACGGCGACGTTCCGCGCGCTGCTCGACAACCCGCCGCCGTCGGCCGAGTCGGTTCCGGTGCCGACGCGCCGCAGCCGCGGCATCCCGGACCCGACGTTCGCCACGCGCGACGGGGTCATCGTGAGGGACAACGAATACGGGACGCCGGAGGAGGACGCGCGGCGGCGCGACTTTACCGTCAACGCGCTGTTCTACGACTTGCGGACGCGGCAGATCCTCGACTATGTCGGGGGGATCGCCGACCTGGAGGCGAAGATCCTGCGCGTCATCGGCGACCCGGCCACGCGCTACCGCGAGGACCCCGTCCGGATGGTGCGCGCGGTGCGCATCGCCTCGCAGCTCGACTTCGCGATCGAGGCGTCCGCCGAGGAGGCGATCCGTTCCTGCGCCGGCGACCTGGCCAACGCGGCCCACGAGCGGATGCACGAGGAAATGCTCAAGATTTTCAACTGCGGCCACGCGGCGGAGGTCTTCCGCCGGTCGTGGGACCTGGGGCTCTTCCAGGTGATCTACCCGGAATTTTGCGCCTTCCTGGCGGGCGAGCCCGCCGCGATGGAGACGGTCCGGCGCGCGCTGGTGCAGTTCGACGTCTGGAAGCGCAACGGCCTGAAGCCGTCGCCGGCGCTGCAGTATTCGCTGCTGTTCGGGCCCTACATCGAGTCGGTCGCGGCGGCATCGCGGGGGGGGGCGGCGCCGTTCGAGGCGATGATGCACGCCGTATCGGCGGCGGTGCGTGCGCCGAAGCAGCTGGTGATGATCCCCAAGAGCGTCTGGTTCGACGTCGAGCGCATCATGGGGATGCAGGTCCAGATGGCCAAGGCGAAGCCGTCGAGCACGTATGCCCAGCGCCTGAAGACGCGAGCCTTCTTCTCCGACGGGCTCGTCTACCTCAAGTTTTCCACGACGGACCATCCCGAACGCAAGGTCCTGTTCGAGCTCTGGACGGAATAGGGGGGGCGGCCCGTGGACGCGAGCGCGACAGTTCCGGAGCGGCGCCTCCTGCCCGTGGGGGTCGTGATCCCCGGCTACGGCTGCGCGGGCACGATCGGGGCGGTGCTCGACGGGCTGGAGCGCCAGACGTGCGCCGTCGAGAAGGTTGTGGTGGTGGACGACGCGTCGCCCGACGGGCTGGGGGCGCTGCTGGAGTCGCTGAAGGGGCGCTACGGCTTTCCGCTCGAGGTCGTCCATCACGGGCGCAACCTGCGGCTGGCGAAGTCCTACAACGACGGCCTCCGCCTGACGGGGTCGAAGTATGCGATGACGCTGCATTCCGACTGCGTCCTGGCGCCGGACTACATCGAGCGCCTGGTCGGCCTGCTCGAATCGGAGGAGGGGGCGGGGCTGGCCGTGGCCACGGGGCAGTATGTCTTTCCCGAGATCGACCGGATGGGCGCGGTCGACCGGCTCTACCTGGCGCTGAACCTCATCCCGCGCGAGCCGCTGGAGGTGCCCGGCGGCGGCTGGGTCGAGCTGTCGTTCTGCGAGGGCAAGGCGGACGTCTTCCGCCGGGAGCTCCTCGACGCGGAGGGCGGCTTCGACGAGCGCTTTTCGCTGACGAGCGAGGACCAGGACCTCTGCGCCAAGCTGCGCAAGAAGGGATACAAGGTCGGAATGCTCCCGGCCTGCCGCTTTTCGTCGGTGTTTGGCGGGACGCAGGACAGCGTCGCGAAGGTGATCCGCAAGCAGCGGACCTATGCGCGCGGGCAGGCGATGATCTTGCTGCGCCACGGGCGGGCGGCGGTCCGGTCGAGCACGAGGAACCGGAACGCGCGCGCCTGGTTCCGGCTGGCGCAGGTGGCGACGGCGGGGCTGTGGGCCGCGATGCTGGCGACGGCCGTCGTGCTGGCGGTCCTGCGGGCACCGGCGGCGGCGTGGGGGGCGCTGGGGGCGTGCGCGGGCGGGCTGGCCGTGGCGCGCTGGCTGTCGTATGTGTGGATTTGCCGCTGGATGCGGGCGGGCGAGGCGGTCCGGGCGGCGTCCATCGGGTTGTGGGCGGACGTCTGGTATGCCGCCGGGCTGGCGGAAGGCCTGTGGAAGGCCGTCGTGTTCGGCGCGACGTGAGAAAGCGAGGAAGGCAATGTCAGGAAACGTATTGGTGACGGGCGGGGCGGGGTTCATCGGGTCGCATGTCGCGGAGGCGTTCCTGGAGCGCGGCTACGCGGTCACGGTCCTCGACGACCTGAGCGGCGGCTTCGAGGAGAACGTCCCGGCGGGCGCGCGGTTCGTCCGCGGGAGCGTCGTGGATTCGGCGCTGGTGGAGAGGCTCTTCGCGGAGGAGCGCTACGAATACGTCTTCCACCTGGCGGCCTACGCGGCGGAGGGCCTGAGCCATTTCATCCGCGAGTTCAACTACACGAACAACCTCGTCGGCAGCATGGCGGTCGTCAACGCGTGCATCCGGCACGGGGTGAAGGCCCTGGGGTTTACCTCGTCCATCGCGGTCTACGGCGCGAACCAGGTGCCCATGCTCGAGTCGACGACGCCCGCGCCCGAGGATCCCTACGGCGTCTCGAAATACGCCGTCGAGCTCGACCTGGCGGCGGCCCGCCGCATGTTCGGGCTCCAGTCGGTCGTCTTCCGCCCCCACAACGTCTACGGCGAGCGCCAGAACATCGGCGACCGCTACCGCAACGTCATCGGCATCTTCATGAGCCAGCTGATGCGCGGCGAGGCGCTGACGGTCTTCGGCGACGGCGAGCAGCAGCGCGCCTTCTCGCACATCTCGGACGTGGCGCCCGTGATGGTGGACGCCCTGCTCGACCCGGCCTGCTGGGGCGAGACGTTCAACGTCGGCGCCGACCGCCCCTACACCGTCAACCAGCTGATCGCGCACATCGCGAAGGCGTTCGGCGTCGACCCGAAGGTCGACTACCAGCCGGCGCGCGACGAGGTCAAGGTCGCCTATTCGTCGCACGAGAAGATCCATCGCATGGTGAAGTGCCCCGAGCCGCTGCCGCTGGAGGAGGGCATCCGGCGCATGGCGGAATGGGCCAAGGCCCACGGGCCCCGCAAGGGCGGCGTGTTCGCCCATGTCGAGGTCCGCCAGAAGCTTCCGCCCTTCTGGGAAAAGGAGCTGGCCGAGGCCGAGCGCGCCGCCGCCGGGCGCTGACGCGGATCGGAGCGGGGGGGCAAAAACAGGGTTCCATGGTGTGGAAGGGCAGGGGGCTGGAAAGGATGTTAGCCGAGGCTGGCCTTGATCGGGCGCACGCGCACGAGGGCGGGACAGGGGGGGATGTTTGCGCAGGCTAACATCGGGGAAACATGGTTCCATTGAATGGAAACGTGTTTCAGGCGTTTTTCCACGCAATGGAAGCGTGTTTCCGCCATTTTTCCATGGAATGGAAACGTGTTTTTCCGGGGGCCCTAGCCGGCGGGGGCGAGGGTGGCGTGGATGGAGTAGGCGGAGGTGCGGGCGATGGTGGCCAGCGCGGGGAGGGCGGGGTCGAAGGCGCCGGCCAGGGCCGGCGGGATGTGGAGGGTGCAGGCGCCGTCCAGTCCGTCAGGGGCCTGGTGGAGGGAATGGCAGGACCAGGTGCCGTCGGGGTTCGGGACGTCGGGGAAGACGACGGTCCGGGTCTGTCGGCGGGCCTTCCAGCGGGCGGCGGAGACGGCCTTCTGGGCGTCCATGACGAGCTTTTGGCGGTGCCGGGCCTCGGCGGGCGTGGCGGCGGAGGCGGCCTTCCGGGCGGCCGGGGTGCCGGGCTCGGGGGACCAGGCGAAGACGCCGAGGTGGTCGAAGTGGCCTTCCTGGACGAAGTCGAGGAGGCGGCCGAATTCGGCAGGGGTTTCGCCGGGATGGCCGATGATGAGGGTGGTGCGGAGGGCGATGTCGGGGCAGAGGTCGCGGATGGAATGGACGAGGTCGCGGACGCGTGCCGCGCCGTAGCCGCGGTTCATGGCGCGGAGGGTGCGGGTTTCGGAGTGCTGGATGGGGAGGTCGAGGTAGGGGCAGAGGCGGGGCTCGTCGGCCAGGAGGCGCAGGACGGGGGCGGAAAGGTGGCGGGGATGGGCGTAGAGGAGGCGGATGAAGAAGGGATCGTCGATGCCGAGGAGGGCGTGGAGGAGGTCGAGGAGGTGGGGCTTACCGTCGAAGTCCATGCCGTAGGCGGTGGTGTCCTGGGCGACGAGGTTGAGCTCGCGCGCCCCGTCGGCAAGGAGCTGGCGGGCGTTCTTGAGGATGGCCGGGATGGTGCGGGAGACGCGGTCGCCGCGGATGAGGGGGATGGCGCAGTAGGCGCAGTGGTTGGAGCAGCCTTCGCCCAGCTTGAGCCAGGCGGCGGGCCCCGGGGTGTAGCGGAGGGCCGGGCCGGAAAGCCAGCGGATGTAGGAGGGGGGCAGGACGGCGTCGCGGTAGCCGGCGGGGGCCAGGAAGGTGGCGGCGCCCCCGCCCCCGCCTCTGGCCGCCGAGGCGAGGAGCTCGCGGCAGCGGGCCGGCAGGCGGGGGTAGTCGGCGAATCCGGCGCAGGCGTCGGCGTCGGCAAGGAAGGGGGCGAGGGAAAGGTCGGAGCCGGCGCGCTCGGGAAGGCATCCGATGGCGACGATCCGGGCGCGCGGCGCGGCCCGGCGCAGGGCGGCCAGCGTCCGGGCGGCCTCGACGCGCGCGTCGTGGAGGAAGCCGCAGGTGTTGACAAGGCAGAGGTCGGCGCGGGCCGGGTCTTCGGCGTAGGTCCAGCCGTCGAGGGCAAAGGCGCCCAGGATGCGCTGGGAGTCGACGTCGTTCTTGGGACAGCCGAGGGAGACGAGGTGGTATACGGGGGCGCGCATGGCGGCGGCTAGTTGAACTGCATGGCGTGGAGGCGGCTGTAGGCGCCGGCCTTGTTGCGCAGGAGCTCCTCGTGGCGGCCCTGCTCGACGATGCGGCCCTTGTCGAGGACGAGGATCCGGTCGGCACGCTGGATGGTCGAAAGGCGGTGCGCGATGGCAAAGACGGTGCGCCCCTTCATGGCGTCGTCGAGGGCTTCCTGGACGGCGTGCTCCGACTCGGTGTCGAGGGCGCTCGTCGCTTCGTCGAGGATCAGGATGGCCGGGTCGCGCAGAAGGGCGCGGGCGATGGCGATGCGCTGGCGCTGGCCGCCGGAAAGGAGCGAGCCGCGCTCGGCGATGACGGTCCGGTAGCCCTGGGGCATGGCCATGATGAAGTCGTGCGCGTGGGCGATCTTGGCGGCCGCCTCGATCTGCTCCTGGCTGGCGGAAGGGTCGGCGTAGGCGATGTTGGCCGCAACGGTGTCGTTGAAGAGGAAGGTGTCCTGCGAGACGAGCCCGATGCGGCGGCGGAGCGATTCGAGGGTGTAGTCGCGGATGTCGACGCCGTTGAGCCGCACGGCGCCGTCGGTCGGGTCGAAGAAGCGCGGCAGCAGGTTGACCAGCGTCGTCTTGCCGGCGCCGCTGCCCCCGACGAACGCGATGAGCTGGCCCGGATGCGCGACGACGTCGACGCCGTCCAGGACGACGGCCTGGTCGTCCTCGTAGCGGAAGCCGATGTTCTCGAAACGGACCTCGTCGATGGGGGCGTCCTTGGGCAGCTCGGCGGCGCCCGGCCGGTTGCGGACGGTCGATTCCGTGTCGAGGATCGAGAAGACGCGCTCCGCCGCCGCCGAGCTCTGCTGGATGACGAGGTGGACGCGCGCCAGCTTCTTGGCCGGGTCGTACATGGCGACCATCGCGACGATGAACATGACGACGTCGGACAGCTCAAGGCCGTTGCAGTTGGCGTAGACCAGCAGGATGCAGGCGGCGATCGCGGCAAAGAACTCCATCATGGGGTTGACGGCGGCCTTCGAGGCGATGATCTTGACCTGGCGGCGGAAGAAGTCGTCGTTGTTCTTCGCAAAGCGCTCGAGCTCGCGCTCCTCCATGCCGAACGCCTTGACGATGGCGGCCCCGCCGATGGCTTCCTGCTGGATGCTCGACAGGTCGGCGATGCGCTCCTGCCCCGCGCGCGAATGGCGCCGCACCCGCCGGCCGAAGATGGTCGCCGGCAGGATGCAGACGGGAAAGACGACCAGGGCGATGAGCGCCAGCTTGAGGTCGGTCAGGACCAGGGCCGAGGCCGCTCCGACAAGCACGAAGGGCTGCTGGATGAGGTCGCAGATGACTTCCGTGATGCTGCGCTCGATGAGCTGGGTGTCGTTGATCGTGCGGGACATCAGCTCGCCGGTGCGGGAGCCGCGGAAGTAGAGGAGGGGCAGGTGCAGGATCTTGTCGAAGAGCTGGTTGCGCAGGACCATGACGACGCGCTGGGCGACCCACTCGATGAGGTATTTGCTCAGGAAGAAGCTGACACCGCGCAGGACGACCATCAGCACCAGGACGGCCAGCAGGGCGATGGTCAGCCAGATGGGCGCCGTGCCCGAGCCCCACTGGCTTTCGATCCAGGCCTTGGCCGAGTCCTGGAGGGCCGTGGCCTTGCCGCCGAAGGCCTGGCTTAGCCCGCCCTTGCCGGCGACGAGCAGGCCGAACATCGAGCCGCCGAACAGCAGGCCGAAGACGATGGCAAGCGCGAGGCGGCCCCAGTAGGCCTTGGTCATGGAGAGGATGCGTCCGTAGAGCATCTTTTCCTGGGGGGTCAATCCGTGTTTCGAACTCATGGCGTGGTTCCTGTTTCCTGGAGATGGCGCAAGGCTTCGAGGGCGGCGCGGCAGCCGGTGCCGGCGGCGGAGACGGCCTGGCGGTAGCGGGCGTCGGCGACGTCGCCGGCGACAAAGACGCCCGGATGCGGAGTGCGGACGCCGTCGGCCAGGACATATCCGGCGCCGTCGACGTCCAGCAGGCCGCGCAGCGCCTCCGAGACGGGCTCGAGGCCGACGGCGACAAAGACGCCGTCGAGGGCGATGGCCTCCCCGGGCGCGTCGGTGTCGTCGGTGCGGCGCAGGCGAAGGGCGGCGACCTTGCCGTCGGGGCCGGCCTCGATGGCGGCGGCGGCGCGGTTCCAAAGGGGCGAAATCTTGGCGTTTCCGGCGACCTGGCGGGCGAGGGCGGGGGCGGCGCGGAGGGTGTCGCGGCGGTGGACGAGGAGGACCTCCGAGGCGAAGCGGGCCAGGAAGAGGGCCTCGGCGCAGGCCGTGTCGCCGCCGCCGACAACGGCGACGCGCTTGCCGCGGAAAAAGGCGGCGTCGCAGGTGGCGCAGTAGGAGACGCCGCGGCCGGCGAGCTCCCCCTCGCCCGGGATGCCCAGCTTGCGGTGCCGGACGCCGGTGGCGGCGACGAGGCAGCGGCATTCCAGGCGCTCGCCGTCATCGGCGGTCGCCACCGCGCCGCCGCCGGGCCGGGCCTCGACGCGGATGGCCGTCTTGCCGGCAAACCGCGCGCCAAGGCGTTCGGCCTGCTCGCGCATCTTCAGGATGAGGTCGAAGCCGGCGATGCCGTCCGGAAAGCCGGGATAGTTCTCGATGGCCGGCGTTTCCGTGAGGACGCCGCCGGGCTGCGGCCCTTCCCAGACGAGCGGAGACACCCCTCCGCGCGCCGCATAAATCGCCGCTGTCAGCCCCGCAGGGCCGGAACCGAGAACCAATACGTTTTCCATAGCGCCGCAATCCTAGCATTCCGAGGGCGTTTTTCGCAACCAATTTACGCACGGGGGCGCGGCGCGCGCGCTTGGGGAGCGGAGTTCGCGTCCGGGGAGGGGGGGCTCCGCTCGTCTGGGGAGGGCCGCAGCCCGGCGGCGGCCTCACGGGAACGCCGGCCCCCGAGAACCATCCCGGCTTTC
>JAZQOP010000293.1:0-3682 GCA_045627965.1 Kiritimatiellia bacterium
GGGGGGGGGGGGGGGGGGGGCGGGGGGGGGGGGGGGGGGGGGGGGGGGGCGCGCGGGGGGGGGGCGGGGCGGGGGGGGGGCGGCCGGGCCGGGCGGCCGGGCGGGATGGGCAAAATTTGCGGAAACGCGGACGTTTTCCCCTGAAACGGCGCGGGGCGGGGGGCGCGGGGCGGGGGCGGCCGGGCGGGAAAAACGTTTTCCTTTGCGGTTTTGGCTTGAAAATCGGCCGGGTCGGCGTAGAAAAGGCGGGGTCAACCGTTGGCCGCGACGCGGCAGGAAGGAATCGTATGGACAAGAAGACGTTGAGGGATGTGGAACTGGCGGGCAAGCGCGTGGTCATGCGCGTGGATTTCAACGTGCCGATCAAGGACGGCGTCATCGGCGACGACACCCGCGTCCGCGCCGCGCTGCCCTCGATCCGCTACATATTGGAGCACGGCGCGAGCCTGGTGCTGATGAGCCACCTGGGGCGCCCGAAGGAGAAGGGCTACGAGGCCGATTTCAGCCTGAAGCCCGTCGGCGAGCACCTGGCCCGCCTGCTGGGGCGCCCGGTCGCCTTCGCGGCCGACTGCCTGGCGGCCGACGCCGAAGTGGCGGCGCTGAAGCCCGGCGACGTCCTGCTCCTGGAAAACACTCGCTTCTACAAGCAGGAGCAGGCCAAGGTCAAGAAGACCGACGACATGACCGACGAGGAGCTCAAGGCCCGCAAGGCCGAGCTCAAGGCCGCCCAGAAGGAGATGGCGAAGAAGCTGGCCAGCTACGGCGACCTGTTCGTGAACGACGCGTTCGGCACGGCCCACCGCGCCCACGCCTCGACGGCGGTCATCTGCCAGTTCATGCCCGTCAGCGTGGCGGGCTTCCTGATGGAGAAGGAAATCCAGTACCTGGGCAACGCGGTCGAGCATCCGGTGCGCCCGTTCGTGGCGATCCTCGGCGGCGCGAAGGTCAGCGACAAGCTGGCGGTCGTGCGCAACCTGCTGGACAAGGTCGACACGCTGATCATCGGCGGCGGCATGGCCTACACGTTCTTCAAGGCGCAGGGCCTCGAGGTCGGGACGTCGCTGTGCGAGCTCGACCAGGTCGACTACGCCCGCGAAATGCTCGAAAAGGCGAAGGCGAACGGCAAGCAGCTGCTGCTCCCGGTCGACAACATGGCCTCGGACGAGTTCTCGGCGGACGCGAACCGCAAGGTCGTCGAGGGCGGCGTGCCGGCCGGCTGGATGGGGATGGACATCGGCCCAAAGACGATCGAGCTGTTCTCGGCGGCGATCAAGGGCGCCAAGACGGTCGTCTGGAACGGCCCGATGGGCTGCTTCGAGATGGCCCCGTTCGCGACGGGCACCTACGGCATCTGCAAGGCGGTCGCGGAAAGCGGCGCGATGAGCATCATCGGCGGCGGCGACAGCGTGAGCGCGGTCAACAAGAGCGGCCTGGCCGACAAGATGACGCACATCAGCACGGGCGGCGGCGCAAGCCTCGAGTTCCTCGAAGGCAAGGTCCTGCCCGGCGTCGCGGCGCTGACGGACAAGTAGGCCGCGGGATTCCGCGGCAGCGAACGGCGCGTCCGGCAGGGCGCGCCGTTTTGCGTCGGGAGGGGGGGGCGCAGGGGGGCGGCGGCAAAAACGCCGGGCGGGGACGGTTTGCGCTTGCATCGGAGGGGCGGTTGTGGCTAAATCCGCGCGTCCGCGCCCCCGGAAGGGCGGCGTGGATCGTGTCCGCGGAACTTCGGTGGGCTTTCCGCCGCGGACCGGGCCTTGGAAAGTCCGGGACATCCAACCAACAGTAAGATATGTCTAAGAAGAAGAAGCTGGTCGCCGAGGAAACGCCCGAACGCGCCCAGATGTGGGAAATGTATGCCGGGACGATGAAGGCCTTCGAGGAAGGCCAGATCGTGGGCGGCAAGATCGTCGAGAAGCATGAGCAGGAAGTCCTCGTGGACATCGGCTACAAGTCCGAGGGCGTGCTTTCGGCGGAAGAGTTCGAAGATTTCGACGCGGTGAACGTCGGCGACGACGTCGACGTGCTGCTCGAGCGCCTCGAGAACGAGGACGGGATGCCCGTCCTGAGCAAGACCAAGGCCGAGCGCCAGCGCAAGTGGGACGACGTCGTGCAGAATTGCGACGAAGGCTCCACGGTCAAGGGCATCGTCAAGGGCAAGGTCAAGGGCGGCCTGGTGGTGGACGTCGGCGTGGATGCGTTCCTGCCGGGTTCGCAGATCGACGTCACGCCTGTCCGCGACCTGGATCCGTTCCTGGGCCAGGAGCTGGAGTGCAAGATCCTGAAGATCAACAAGGACCGCCGCAACATCGTGCTGAGCCGCCGCGACCTCATCGAGGACCAGCGCCGCGAGCAGAAGCAGGCGCTCCTCAAGGAGATCAAGGTCGGCGAGCGCCGCATGGGCGTGGTCAAGAACATCACCGACTTCGGCGCGTTCGTGGACCTCAAGGGCATGGACGGCCTGCTGCACATCACCGACATGAGCTGGGGCCGCATCAACCACCCGAGCGAGCGTGTCAAGGTCGGCGACGAGCTGGAAGTCCTGGTCCTCGACGTCAACCTGGAGAAGGAACGCATTTCGCTGGGCCTCAAGCAGCTGCAGAGCAACCCGTGGGACGAGATCGAGATGAAGTACCCGAAGGGCGCCCGCGTGCACGGCAAGGTCGTGAACCTGGTCCCGTACGGCGCGTTCGTCCAGATCGAGGAAGGCGTGGAAGGCCTGGTGCACGTGTCCGAGCTGAGCTGGACGAAGCGCGTGGCCCGCGCGTCCGACGTGCTGAGCGTCGGCGACGAGGTCGACGCGGTCGTCCTGAACGTCAACAAGGACGAGCAGAAGATTTCGCTGGGCATCCGCCAGACGGAGGCGAATCCGTGGGACGACGTGGCCGCGAAGTACCCGATCGGCAGCCGCGTGAAGGGCAAGGTCCGCAACTTCACGAACTACGGCGCGTTCATCGAGCTCGAAGAGGGCGTGGACGGCATGATCCACGTGTCCGACATGAGCTGGGCGCGCAAGGTCAACCACCCGAGCGAAGTCCTGAAGAAGGGCGACGAGGTCGAGGCGGTGGTGCTGGAAGTCATTCCCGAGCAGCAGCGCATCTCGCTGGGCCTCAAGCAGGCGCAGGACGATCCGTGGGCGGGCATCTCGAACCGCTACCACCTGGGCCAGCTCATCATGGGCAAGATCAGCAAGCTCGCGAGCTTCGGCGCGTTTGTCGAGCTCGAGGAGGGCGTGGACGGCCTGGTGCACATCAGCCAGATCAGCGACGACCACGTGGCGAAGATCCGCGATGTCCTGCAGCCCGGCCAGATGGTCGAGGCGCGCGTCGTCAAGATCGACCCGGTCGACCGCCGCATCGGCCTGAGCATCAAGGCGGCCAAGGTCGCGGAAGAGGACTTCCAGGTGGACGATTCTATGCTCGAAGGCCTCCGTCCGGGCGAAGACCTGGTCGACCTGGCCGGCGCGTTCGACGCCGCCCTCAGCTCCGCCGACGCGAAGCCCGAGGAATGGTCCCCCGGCAAGGGCGAGTAATCGCCGCTTGACGCGAAAGGCCTCCGCCGGCGACGGCGGGGGCCTTTTTGTCGCCCCGGCGGGGAGCGGGGGGATGTGGCCCGCGGAGGCCGCGGGAGAGGGGTGTGGCGGCGGGGCTCGCGGGGCCGCTCCGGGAGGCCTGGAAGGCCAGGG
>JAZQOP010000294.1:0-10031 GCA_045627965.1 Kiritimatiellia bacterium
AAATAGTGGCAAAACACTGGAGAATTTGTCGATTTTGAGCTCAACTTTTATCACGTTTGTACAAATGTGATAATTTTAAGGCGAAAAATGGCGAAAAATAAGGCGAAAACTGAAAAAATTGTGTGTCTATGAATGGGGCAAACCAAAACGGACAGGGGAGCCCACGAGCTCCTGCACGTCCGCAATCGGGGTCGAAGGCGGCCCGTTCGAAGAGCGGGCCCTGCCGAATGCCTCCATTCGCGAAAATTTCATCGAAAATCCGTCCTCGGGCTTCGCGGGAGGCGTTTGCCCGAGGCATTGCAAGGAGGTTGCCACCCTTCCCCCCGATTCCAACGGGCCGCCATGTTCCTCGAAGAGCCCTTTTTTCCACGCAATGGAAACGTGTTTCCCGCCGCCCGGCCCCTCTCCCGGCCCCGGCCGCCGCCCTATTCCGCCACGGCAAACTCGGGGGCGCGCCGCACGCGGCGGATTTCGCGCCAGACGACGGCCATGATGACGGCCGACGACAGCAGGTCGCTCGCCGGCGCGGCATACCAGATGCCCCGGACCCCGAAGAGGTAGGGCATGGCGATGATCAGCGGCAGCAGCATCAGCACCTGCCGCATCGAGGAAAGCAGGATGGCCATCTTCGCGCGCCCGACGGACTGGAAGTAGGTGCCGCTGATGAACGGCCCCCCGATGAACGGGAAGCCCGCCGACAGCACCCGCAGCCCCCACGTCACCGTCTCGACCAGGTCCGCCTCGGCGGTGAACGCCTTGGCGATCAGCGGCGCAAACGCCCAGACGGCCGCCGCGCACGCCGTGCACGCCACCGTCGACCAGCCCATCGCCATCTTGAAGGCCCGGAGCATCCGCGCGGGCTTCCGCGCCCCGAAGTTGTAGCCGATCAGCGGCTGGACCCCCTGCATGAGCCCGAAGGCCGGCTGCAGCCCGAACATCAGCGCCCCGTTGATGATGCCGACGGCCGCCACGTAGAGCGTCGCCTCCGCGCTCGTCGCCGCCCACTTGCCGAAGGAGATGTTGTAGACCACGTTGATGCCGCTCATGACCAGGTGGTGGATGCACGGCGACAGCCCGATCGCGAAGACCGGCCCGACCAGCCCCCGGTAGATGCGGATCCTCCGCAGCCGCAGCTTGACCACGCAGGACGCGCTCCGGAAATGCCAGAACGCATAGCCTGCCGAGCACGCCATCGCCACGTTCGTCGCCCACGCCGCCCCTCGCAGCCCCATCGCCGGCATCCCGAACCACCCGTAGATGAAGATCGGGTCGAGCACGATGTTCGTCCCCGCTCCGATGAGCATCGAGACCATCGCGTGCCGCGCGTTCCCCTCCGCGCGCATCATCCCGCTCAGCCCGAACGCCAGGTGCGAAAAGATGTTCCCCGCCAGAATGATCGACAGGTAGGCGTGCGCCCACGGAATCGCCTGCGGCGTCCCCC
Source organism: Kiritimatiellia bacterium (assembly GCA_045627965.1). GTDB lineage: Bacteria > Verrucomicrobiota > Kiritimatiellia > CAIQIC01 > Lenti-01 > RGIG3636. The sequence goes on from JAZQOP010000294.1 coordinate 1,442, forward strand.
CGAACAGCGCCAGCGTCTCGTCCAGGAAGATGTAGGCCGCCAGCGGAACCGTCAGGAAGAACAGGATCTTGATCGCCACGACCTGCCCCAGGATCTTTTCCGCCTCGTCCCGCCGCCCCTGCCCCAGGCGGATCGAGAACACCGCCGCCGACCCGACGCCGACCAGCACGCCGAACGCCGCCAGGATCATCATGTAGGGGAACGTCAGCGTCAGCCCCGCCATCGCGTCCGTGCCCACCGACCGCCCGATGTAGAGCCGGTCCACGAGGTTGTAGACCGCCTGCACCGTCGAGGCGACGATCGCCGGCAGCGTCAGGCGCCAAAGCATCTTCCCGACCGGCTCGGTCCCGAGCGCTTCGGACGAGTCGCCCTTCCGCGGTGCGCCGGACGGCGCCGCGGCGGACGGGTTCTGGAGGGTTTCGGACATGGGACTTCGCTTTTCCTGCCCCTTCGCCGGGCGGCCCGGGCCGAAGGGCGCGCCCCTTCTAGCCCTTTCCTGCCCCTTGTGCAAGACTTTTCGCCTGCGGACCGCCATCCGCCGCCCTATTCGACCGACAATTTTGTCGGTCAAACGTTTTTTCTTGCATGAAAAGGCGCTTGGAGTAGATTCGACCCCACGACGCGGAAGGCCCCCGCATGGTTGCCGGGGCGCGCATCCGCGGAACAACGAAAGGCGATACGATGAAAGTCGAAACGATCATGGCCCAGCTCGAAGCGAAGCACCCGGGCGAAAAGGAATATCTGCAGGCGGTCCGCGAGGTGCTGGAATCGGTCGAGGGCGTCTACAACGCGCACCCCGAATTCGAAAAGGCGAAGATTGTCGAGCGCCTCGTCGAGCCGGACCGCATCTTCACCTTCCGAGTGACGTGGGTGGACGACAAGGGCGAAGTCCAGACGAACCTCGGCTACCGCGTCCAGTACAACGCGGCCCTCGGCGCCTACAAGGGCGGCCTGCGCTTCCACAAGGCGGTGAACGTCTCGATGCTCAAGTTCCTCGGCTTCGAGCAGATCTTCAAGAACAGCCTGACGAACCTGCCCCTCGGCGGCGGCAAGGGCGGCAGCGACTTCGACCCCGTCGGCAAGAGCAACGACGAGATCATGCGCTTCTGCCAGGCCTTCATGTATGAGCTGTGGCGCAACATCGGTCCCGACCAGGACAGCCCGGCGGGCGACGTCGGCGTCGGCGGCCGCGAGATCGGCTACCTCTACGGCGCCTACAAGAAGCTCGCCCGCGAGCACAGCACCGGCGCCCTCACCGGCAAGAGCTACGGCTGGGGCGGCTCGCTGATCCGCCCGGAGGCGACGGGCTTCGGCGCCATCTACTACGTCGAGCGCATGGTCCGCCAGCGCAACGACCAGCTCGCCGGCAAGCGCATCGCCCTCTCCGGCTTCGGCAACGTGGCCTGGGGCGCCGCGACGAAGGCCACGGAGCTCGGCGCCAAGGTCGTGGCCATCTCCGGCCCCGACGGCGTCTGCGAAATCAAGGACGGCATCACGAAGGACATGATCGACTACATGCTCGTCATGCGCGAGTCGAACCGCAACCGCGTCCAGGACATGGCCGACAAGTTCCCCGGCCAGGCCGCCTTCACGGCCGGCAAGAAGGCCTGGAGCGTCGCCTGCAACATCGCCATGCCTTGCGCCTTCCAGAACGAAATGGCCGAGGACGACGCCAAGCAGCTGCTGGCCAACGGCGTCCAGTATGTCGCCGAAGTCTCGAACATGGGCTGCCAGCCGGGCGCCATCGCGGCCATCCAGGCGGCGGGCATCCCCTTCGCGCCGGGCAAGGCCGTCAACGCCGGCGGCGTCGCGACGAGCGGCCTCGAAATCTGCCAGAACGCCGGCCACATCAACTGGACGGCCTCGGAAGTCGACGCCAAGCTGCACAAGATCATGAACGACATCTACGACATGTGCGTCCAGTATGGCACCCAGGCCGACGGCTCGATCGACTACGTCAAGGGCGCGAACATCGCCGGCTTCATGCGCGTCGCCAAGGCCATGCTCGCCCAGGGCGTCATCTAGCCCCCCCCCAGGCAGGCCCCGCTCGGAGCCTCCAAAACCCGCTTCCATCCATTGGAAGCGGGTTTTTTGCGCCCTGCCGGGCCATGCGGATTCGCAAACCCGCCGAATGTCCCCCCATCATCGCCCCTGGCGGGCTCAGACCGCCCTCTAACCGCTAACCACCCATCACGAGCCACTTCTCCCGGTAGGGCCCGATCTTCGAGCGGGCCGCCTTCGCCCCCGATTGCGCCCCCCGCATGATGCCCGAACGCCGGCCCCAAAAAATCGGCAAAAACCCCAATGTTTCACCATAATCTCACGGGCTCGCCGCGGGGGTGGACAGGCCGGGGGGGGCCGGGGGGCGGGGGCGAATGGGGGCGTGGCGGGCCGTCGCGGGCCGGGGCTGGATGGGGGCGTGGGCGGCAGTGGCTGGGGTGGAGGCATTTTTTCCTTTCCCTTTGGGAGGAAATGGGGAGAATACGCGGGTACCCCGAAGGAGAGGAGTCGAAACATGAAATTTGCCGGAGCCTATACTGCCCTAGTGACGCCGTTTTCCGCGGATGGCCGCGTGGATTATGGGCGCCTGCGTGCGCTGGTCGAGGAGCAGATCGCGGCCGGCGTGGCAGGGCTGGTGCCCGTCGGGACAAGCGGGGAGTCGCCGACGCTGACGCACGCGGAGCATGTCGAGGTGATCCGCGCGGTGGTCGAGGCGGTCGGGGGGCGGGTGCAGGTGGTCGCCGGGGCGGGATCGAACTCGACGGCGGAGGCGCTGGAGCTGACGCGCGGGGCCATCGAGGCGGGCGCGGATGCGACGCTGCAGGTGGCGCCCTACTACAACCGCCCGACGCAGCCGATGCTGGTGGCGCATTTTTCGGCGCTGGCGGACCTGGGCAAGCCGGTCGTGCTCTACAACATTCCGGGCCGGACGGGGGTCGAGATCGCGATCCCGACGGTCGCGGAGCTGTCGAAGCACCCGATGATCCAGTGCGTGAAGGAGGCGGGCGGAAGCGTCGACCGCGTGAGCAAGACGCTGGACGTGTGCGACATCGCGGTGCTCTCGGGCGACGATTCGCTGACGTTGCCGATGATGGCAGTGGGGGCGTCGGGGGTGATCTCGGTGGTGACGCATGTGGCCCCGAAGGCCGTGGTCGAGATGGTGCGCGCGGCGGCGGAGGGGCGTTTCGGCGACGCGCTGGCGATCCACAGGAAGTATTATCCGCTGTTCACGGGGCTGTTCCTGGAGACGAACCCGGTGCCGGTGAAGGCGGCGCTGGAGCTGACGGGGCACGGGCCGGCGGTGTATCGCGCGCCGCTGGGGAGGATGTCGGACGGGAACCTCGCGAAGTTGCGCGAGATCATGCAGAAGCTGGATTTGCTCTAGGGTCAAGATGAACGAGACTCGAGTGGTGTTGCTGGGCGCCGCAGGGCGCATGGGATTGGCGATTACGCGGCTGCTGCTGGGCGGCACGGAGCCGTCGCTGCGGCTGGCGGCGGCGGTCGACCGCCCGGGGCATCCGTCGGCGGGCGCGGACATGGGGACGCTGGCGGGGGCCGGCGCGCCGTGCGGCGTGGCGCTGGGGACGGACCTGGCGGCGGCGCTGGCGGGGCTGGACCCGGCACCGTCGGCGGAGGCACGGGTGGTGGCGATCGACTTTTCGCACCATGGTGCGGCGCCGACGACGGCGGCGGCGCTGTCGAAAGCGGGCGTGGCCTGGCTGCTGGGGACGACGGGCCTGACGCCGGAGGAGTCGGCGGCGGCCGCGGCGGCGGCGGAACGGGTGCCGTTTTTGCGCGCGGCGAACATGTCGCTGGGGGTGAACTTGCTGGCGGCGCTGGTGTCGCAGGCGGCGACGGCGCTGAAGGGGAAGGGGTATGACATCGAAATCATCGAGGCGCACCACCGGCGCAAGGCGGATGCCCCGTCGGGCACGGCGCTGCTCCTGGGGCGGGCGGCGGCGGCGGGATATGGCTGGCCGCTGGACGAGGTGGCGGTGGATGGCCGCACGGGGACGCCAGGGGCGCGGCCGGAGCGGGAGATCGCGTTCCATGCGATTCGCGGCGGGGACATCGTCGGGGACCACAGCGTCGAATTTTTGGCGGAGGGCGAGATGCTGACGTTGTCGCACCGGATGACGTCGCGTGACACGTTGGCGGCGGGGGCCTTGCGGGCGGCGGCCTGGCTGGGGGCGGAGGCGCGGGCAGCGAAGGCCTACACGATGGCGGATGTGCTGTCGCTGCCGCCTCTGAACCTGGCCTGAGGCCGGGACGCGGACGATTTGCGGGAGCGGCGATGAATTCCATCGAAGCGGCGTTGTCCATCGGATCGAACCTCGGCGACCGCCTGGCGCATCTGCGCGAGGCGCGGCAGGCGATCGCGCAGATTCCGGAGGTGTGCGTGACGGCGTCGGCGCCGCTCTACGAGACGGAGCCGGTGGGGTGTGCGCCGGAGCACCGGGACAAGCCATATTACAACAGCGTGCTGCTGCTGGGGACGTCGCTGGAGGCGCACAAGCTGTTCGCGGCGTTGCAGCGGGTCGAGACGGACCTGGGGCGGACGCGGACGCGCGGGCGGATCAACGAGCCGCGGACGATCGACATCGACTTGATCTACTACGACGGGCAAAGCATCCGGTCCGGGGGGCTGGTGGTGCCGCATCCGAGGTGGTCGCTGCGGCGGTTCGTCCTGCAGCCGCTGGCCGACCTGCGGGGGCATCTGGTGCTGCCGGGGCACGACCGCCGCGTGCGGGACATCTTGGCCGCCCTCCCGGAGGGGGCGCAGTCCGTGACGCTGCGGATGCAAAACTGGTAGGGGGGCGGCGAGGGCGGGGCCTGCCGAGGGGGGGCGGTCGTGACACGCCAAAACGGACAAAATCGCCTTATTTTTATGCGTTATCTGCCCAAAAATTATCACATTTGTACAAAGGTGATAAAATTGAAGCGAAAAACGTGAAAAACATTGGCAAATTTGAAAATTTTGCGTGTCTAGGCGGCATGAAAGGGGGGCGAATGACTGGCCAATGGGGCCGCCATCCGGCGTTTCGTATGGAGGCCGAATGGGTGGCGGGTTGGGGTTGCGCCCTTTTGGGGGGGCGAGCCGTGCGAGCGGTGCCGCGGGTTCAGCCCTCTTGCGCAGGAACGCATGAAAAGCCGAATGGGAGCGGATGTGCGGCGGGTTCGGTAGGGCCCGACCTCCGGGCGGGCCGCGACGGGAGGGAAAGCCGCATCCAAGTCCAATGGGCGAGCCGCTTGGCCCCCACGCCTTCTAGACGGCACAGGCTCCCCAGGACCTTGGCGGGGTTATGAGATTATGGCGAAACATTGGGGTTTTGGCGTTTTTGCCGCGCATGAAGGGCCGGATGGGACCGGGGGCGGGGCTTTAGGGGGCGGGGGCCTCGTCGTCGGTGCTGGGCAGGAGGGCGTTGAGGAGGATGGCGGCCAGGGAGGCGACGGCGAGCGGGGTGAGGGTGGTGCTGAAGCTCCCGATGCGAAGGGGCAGGGTCACTTTGCCCATGGCGGCGACCAGCGGGATGGCCGCCACGACAAGGTTGCGGGTCTTGGAGAGGTCGACGCGGGCTTCGACAAGGTTGCGCACGCCGATGGCGGAAATCATGCCGAAGAGGACGAAGGATACGCCGCCGATGACCGGGGGCGGGATGCTGTTGACGACGGCCGCGAACTTCGGGCAGCAGGACAGCACGACGGCCAGCCCTGCCGCTATGCGGATGACGCGCGGATCGTAGACGCGCGTGAGGGCCAGGACGCCGGTGTTCTCGCCGTAGGTGGTGCAGGCGGAGCCGCCGCACAGGGAGGCGACGACGGTGGCCAGCCCGTCGCCCGCCAGGGTGCGGTGGAGGCCCGGCGAGCGCAGGAGGTCCTTGCCGATGGTCGTCGAAATGGCGCAGATGTCGCCGACGTGCTCCATCATGGTCGCGATGGCGATCGGGGCGATGGCGATGACGGCGGAGGCCAGCGTGCCCCAATCGGGGACGTTCCCCGGAACCAGGTTGGCCTTGTGCAGCGGCGGCCCGATCCACGCCGCGGCCCGGATGGGGGCGAAGTCGACCAGCCCCATGGCGCAGGCGACGGCGTAGGAGGCCAGGACGCCGCAGAGGATCGGCATGATGCGGAGCATGCCCCGCCCGAAGACGTTGCAGGCGACGATGACGGCCAGGGCGGAGAGCGCGACGGGCCAGCATTGGCGGCAGCTGTCGACCGCGCCCGGCGCCAGCCCGAGGCCAATGGCGATGATGATCGGGCCCGTCACCAGCGGCGGAAAGAGCCGGAGCAGGCGGCCGCTCCCGAAGACCTTGGCCAGGACGGCGGCCAGCAGGTGGAGGAGCCCGGCGGCGGCGACGCCGGCGCCGGCGTAGGGGAGCAGGGCGGTGTTCGGGAGGTCGCCGGGCAGGAGCGGGGCGACGGCCGCGTAGCCGCCGATGAACGCGAAGGAGGCGCCCAGGAACGCGGGAACCCCTCCGCCGGTCGCCAGGTGGAACAGCAGCGTGCCAAGGCCGACGGTCAGCAGGGTCGTCTCGACCGGCAGCCCCGTGACGAGCGGGACGATGACGGTGGCGCCGAACATGGCAAACATGTGCTGCATGCCCAGCAGGACCATTTTGGGCAGGCCGAGGGCGCGGGCGTCGTAGATGGGGGCGGGGGCGGTCTTGGGCATGGCTCAGGTTCCGGGTTGGAGGCGGGCGGACAGGACGACGATGGCCATCCCGGTCCACTGGAGGGCGTCGACGGGCTCGCCCAGCCACAGGAGGCCGGCCAGGGCCGCGATGGCGGGCGCGAAGTATTCGAGAAAGGCCAGCTTGTGGACGGGGAGGTGCTTCTGGGCGGCGTTCCACCCGAGATAGGCGAGGGCCGCGGGCCCGAGCGCCAGGAAGAGGACCTGCCCCCAGTGGACGGCGCCGCGCGGCACGGGGACGCCGGCCGGTCCGGCTTCCAGCAGGGCCCAGCCCAGGAACCAGAGGCCGCCGAAGAAGACGGTCCAGGCGGTGAAGGGGAGCTCGCCAAGGCGGCGGGCCAGGGGGCGGCCCCACGCGGTGTAGATGGCCCAGCAGAGGCCGGAGAGGAGGATGCACAGGTCGCCGAATGCCAGCGCGCCGAGCTGCAGCCCGTCGAGGGTGACGGCACGCAGGACGAGCAGCGCGCCGAAAAGGCCGAGCAGCACCGATGCACAGAGGCGCAGCGGCGGCGCGCGGCGGCGCGAAAACAGCCCGAGCAGCAGGACGAGGAGCGGGACGTAGGCTTCGAGGAGCGAGGCGTTGACGCTGGGGACGGTGGCCTGCGCGACGAAGAGGAGCCCGCACATCAGCGTCGAGCCGACGAGGCCGAACAGGGCCAGCAGCACCCAGTCGAGGGCCTTCCCCGGAAGCATGGCGCGCGGCCCCAGCAGGATGGCGCCGGCGGGCAGGAGGACGGCGGCGGCCAGCAGGTAGCGGAGCATGCCCAGGCTGGCGGGCGTGACCTCGCCGGAGGTCATCAGGGCGGTGCCGACGGGGAACATGACGCCCCAGAGGAGCACGGCAAGGCCGCCCCAGGCATAGCCGATGGCCGGGCGCGGGGGCATCAGTCGGCCGGGACGGGCTCGGGCGTCACCGGCGTCGGCGCGGCCGCCGGGGCGGCATCGGATGCGACAAGCCCGCGCCCCTCGCAGCGAAGGCAGGTCTCGGTGGAAACGCCGTCGGCCCCCAGGAGAAGCCCGATGCCTCCGCAGGCCGGGCAGAGCGATTCGTTGGCCGCCTGGCGCCGGATGAGCCGGGAGCCGTGCCCCTGGCAGAGCGGGCAGGTGATTTCGTCGCCGGTCTCCGGATGCGAGGTGCGCCCCAGGCCTTCGCAAAGGTGGCAGGGGACGATTTCGGTTCCCGGTGCCAGCGCCGAGACGCCCGCGGCGGCGGATGTGCCGGCCGGGATGGTGGCGGGCGTATGCGTGGGGTCGGAGGTGGTGGAGGCGGGGGAACGGTCGTTGAGGAAGTTGGTCAGCTTGAAGATGAGCGAGGAGTCGATGGCGAGCGTCTCCTTGGCGCGGACGCGCTTCATCCAGAAGCTTTGGGCGACGAAGAGGCCTGCGGCGACCAGGATGAGCAGGGCCCAGTATTTGGAGGTGGACGGATGCTTGCGGCGCCCGCCGAAGGGCGAGAAGGGCGTGGCGGGGGTGTGCCGGGCGGCGGCGCTCATCGGCGTATGGCCAGGGCGAGACGCGCCCGTCCGGCGAAGTCGCACAGGATTCGAACTGTCTTGTAGAGGTTGGTTTGGCACAGCAAGGTCTCCGCGGCGGCGGCTTGGTCGTCGCCGATTTCCATCCAAAGTTCCGCACCGCCTTTTAGCACACGGGGGGCCTCGACCGCAAGGCGGGAAATGAGGTCGAGGCCGGAGGGGCCGCCGTCGAGGGCGAGCCGGGGCTCGTGGAGGCGGACGGTCGGGGAGAGCGCGTCGCACGTGGCGGCGGCGATGTAGGGCGGATTGGCCGCCAGGATGTCGAGGGCGTCGTCGGGGAGGGCGTCGAGGTGGTCGGCGCGGTCGACGTGGACGGGGGCGCGGAGGCGGGCGGCGTTTGCACGGGCGAGGGCGAGGGCGGCGGGGG
>JAZQOP010000295.1:0-1511 GCA_045627965.1 Kiritimatiellia bacterium
CTCGACGGCGGCCCCTCCCCCGGGGCCCGCGCCTCCACCGTCCTGCGCATCGACCCCGACGGCACCCTCTCCCTCCTCCGCGAAGGCCCCATCCCCCTCGACGCCCTCGCCCACGCCTAGCCCCCCACCTCGGGGTTCTGCCCGCGGGCGCTGCGTCGCCCGCCCTGGGGGTTCGGGGGCGACGCCCCCGTCCTTTCCACACAATGGAACCCTGTTTCCCGCATTTTTCCACACAATGGAAACCTGTTTCCCCCATTTTTCCACGCAATGGAAACCTGTTTTCCGGTACTCTCCACTTGCCCCGCCGCCCTCCATCCCGTAAACTCCGCCGTCACCAACCCTAGGAGACGAACCATGAGCACCTGCCCCCCGTCCAAGACCACCCTCGCCACCCTTTCCGCCGGCGGCAAGACCGTCGCCTACCACGACATCGCCGCCCTCTCCGCCCTCCGCGGCGCCTCCATCGAGGAGCTCCCCTTCGTCGTCCGCATCCTCCTCGAATCCGCCCTCCGCAACCAGGCCCACCCCGCCTACGAATGGAAGCACGTCGAGGCCCTCGCCCGCTGGCAGCCCGACGCCCCCGCCGACGACGAAATCCCCTACCTCCCCGCACGCGTCCTCCTCCAGGACCTTACCGGCGTCCCCTGCATCGTCGACCTCGCCAGCCTCCGCGCCGCCTGCGTCCGCGCCGGCGCCGACCCCGCCCTCATCGAGCCCCTCGTCCCCGTCGACATGGTCGTCGACCACTCCGTCCAGATCGACTGCGCCGGCGCCCCCGACGCCCTCGCCAGCAACATCGACATCGAGTTCCGCCGCAACCGCGAACGCTACCAGTTCCTCCGCTGGGGCCAGGACACCTTCAAGAAGCTCCGCATCGTCCCCCCCGGCGTCGGCATCTGCCACCAGGTCAACCTCGAGTTCCTCGCCTCCGCCGTCCGCACCGAGCCCGCCCCCGACGGCTCCCTCCTCGCCTTCCCCGACACCCTCGTCGGCACCGACTCCCACACCACCATGATCAACGGCCTCGGCGTCCTCGGCTGGGGCGTCGGCGGCATCGGGGCCGAAGCCGCCATGCTCGGCCAGCCCATCGCCCTCGTCTCCCCCGTCGTCACCGGCGTCGAGCTCCTCGGCGCCCTGCCCCCGGGCGCCACCGCCACCGACCTCGCCCTCGCCGTCACGCGCCTCCTGCGCGCCCACAACGTCGTCGGCCAGTTCGTCGAGTTCTTCGGCCCCGGGTGCGCCACCCTCTCCCTTGCCGACCGCGCCGTCGTCGCCAACATGGCCCCCGAATACGGCGCCACCACCGGCTTCTTCCCCCTCGACGCCGCCTCCATCGACTACCTCCGCATGACCGGCCGCTCCCCCGAGCACTGCGCCATCGCCGAAGCCGTCGCACGCGCCCAAACCCTCTTCCGCACCCCAAAAACCCAAGAAAACCATTGTTCTATTTTTCGGATTTATCAGGCCATATACAACATGTGCCACTCACAAAAACAAAAACCAAAATCAAA
>JAZQOP010000296.1:0-16520 GCA_045627965.1 Kiritimatiellia bacterium
GGAAACATGTTTCCCGCACTTTTCCACACAATGGAAACATGTTTCCCGCACTTTTCCACACAATGGAAACGTGTTTCCCGCGCCATGTTCGCCCAGGCGGACATTTTTCCGCGCCCCCACCCCTCATTCGCCGCGGCGCAGGCCGCGCAGGATCGGCCACGCCAGCCCGACGGCCAGCAGGAACGACAGGACGTCCGACGCGGGCCCGGCCAGGAATACGCCGTCGAGCCCCCACGCCAAGGGCAGCAGGACCAGGCACGGAATAAACAGGAGGACCTGCCTCGACAGCGACAGGACGGACGCCACCACGGGCCGCCCCATCGACTGGAAGAGGTTCCCCGAGCAAATGTGGAACCCGATGAGCGGAAACGCCATCGTGTAAAGCCGCAGGCACCGCACCCCCAGGCCGAGCAGCGCACCGTCCGGCTCGCGCACAAAGCACCTGAGCAGCAGCCGCGGAAATGCCTGCGACAGGACCGTCCCGACGCAGAGGACCGCGGTCGAAATCCAGAACGTCCCCCAGAAGAACCCCCTCACGCGCCGCAGGTGCCGCGCCCCGTAGTTGTAGCCCATCAGCGGCTGCGCCCCCTGCATCAGCCCGAAGACCGGCGTGAAGATGATGCCCATGTAGGACGCCAGGATGCCCATCACGGCCAGCGCCGTGTCGCCTCCGTAGTGCACGAGCGACTTGTTCAGCACGATGTTCAGCAGGCTGTTCGCCAAGTTCATCGCGCACGGCGCAAACCCCATCGCCAGGAACGGCCCGACCACCGTCCGCCAGCGCAGCCGCAGCGCCCGCCGCCGCAACGGGGTCGACGGAAACCGCGGCGACAGGAAATACGCCATGCAGTAGGCAAACGAGGCCAGCTGCGATATGACGGTCGCCCACGCCGCCCCCGCTATCCCCCAGCGGAACGCAAAGATGAACAGCGGGTCCAGCACCGTATTGAGGATCCCCCCGATCAGCATCGACACCATCGCCGCACGCGGATGCCCGTCCGAGCGGATGAAATGCGACAGCCCCATGCCCGCCGTCCCGACCGGGGCCGCCGCCAGGATGACCAGCGAATAGGTGCGCGCCATCGGCAGCACCTCCTCGGACGCCCCCAGGAACCGCAGCAGCGGATCCAGCCAGACGACCAGCGGGATGAACGCCACCAGCGGACAGAGGATCAGCAGCGAAAGCGCGTTCCCCAGGATCACCTCCGTCGCCTCCCGGTCCCCTTCCCCCAGCCGGATCGAAAACAGCGTGTTCGCCCCCACCCCCACCAGCACCGAAAACGAAATCAGCGCCAGCATCAGCGGAAACGCCACCGTCGTCGCCGCTATCGCCTGTTCCCCGACGCCCTGCCCCACGAAGATGCGGTCGACGATGTTGTAGAGCGCGTTGACCAGCATCCCGATGATGCACGGCAGCGAAAACGAAACCAGCAGCCGCAGCACCGGCTCCGTGCCCATCCGATCGGCGGACGGGACGGCGGACGATGCCTCCTGCGGACGGACCGGGCTCATCGGGCGCGCCCCCTACGGCAGGAAATCGCCCTTGGCGATCTTCTCGGGCAGGTAGGTGTCGAGGACGAAGTTGAGCCCGTGCTTCGCAAAGGCCTGCTGCTCGATACGGACGCCCATCTTGAGCATCTGGTTGAGCGCGGCCTGCCACTGCGGATGATGCCGCACGAACGGGTCGTTCTTCAGCGCATCCTTCGCCCGCTTGACGTCGGCCTCCTCCAGCGGGTGCGTCGCATCCTCCAGGTGGTAGTCGAGGATGTCCTGCGGCGTGACGCCCAGGTAGTGCACCTGCGGGACGCAGAAGAACCGGTTGATGTGCGCAGCCTGGCCAGAGCCGACCTTCAGCGTCCGGTAAATGTTGCAATAGCCGTAGGGGTCCCCGTCCGTGAACGCCAGCACGGGCAGCCCGCGATCGTCGGCCAGCCGCCGCACAAAACGGCGGCACGCCCGCGTCGGCACCCCCGACATCGAAATCAGGATGCAGTTCGCCCGCTCGAAGAACCGGTGGTGCACCAGCCGCTGGAAAAGCGACGACGTCTCGACGACCAGCACCAGCTTCGCCGACGTCTCGAACCGCAAATGCTCGACCCGCGACGGGATCGACCACGCCCCCGTGCCCAGCTGGTCGCAGCGGATCGGCACGTCGCGCCCCGTGACGGGATCGAGGTCGACGACCGTCAGCGCACCGCAGACGTCGCCGCCGCGCTCCTCGGGAATGTAGCCCAGCTGCTCGCGGTTGACGCCGAGCATCGCCTCCATGTCGTCCAGGAGCGTGTCCGACTCCGGCTGCGAGTCGAACCGGCACTCGCCCCAGGATTTCGAGTTGTAGTAGACCTCGCGCTTGCCCGCGATGTCGTCGCGGTCGAGCAGGTCCTTCTTCGTCGTCGCCAATAGCCGCATCGACTGCGCAAAGGTCTTGACCGTGTTGTAGGAGAGCGTCCGCTTCGACACCTTCCCCTTGATCTCGAAATAGCCCTTCTTCGCGTCATAGGTGACATTGGCCAGCGAGCGCACGGGGAACGCCATCGACGGCTTGCCCCCACGCCGCCGGATGTCGCGCACGATGTCCTGCGCCACGTCGGCGATGCGCCTGGAGGCCGTCTCCTTCCCGATCTGCTCGGGACGGCTCGCGGCGGCTTTGGAAGGCTTCGGGGCCATGCGGGGGCTCTCTCGCTAGGCGTCGGCGCGGAACGTCGGCACCATCCCGAACCTGCTCGCCAGGATGTCGACCACCTCGGCCATCGGCAGACCGACGACGTTCGTGTAGCTCCCGCGGATGGATCGGATCATGTAGGCCGCCAGCCCCTGGATGCCGTAGGCCCCCGCCTTGTCCATCGGCTCGCCGCTCGCCACGTAGGCGTCGATCTCCGCGTCGCCCAGCGCCTTGAACTCGACATCCGTGACCACCACGTCCGACACCGTCCGCTCCTCGCCGTCCGGCGCCGCCCCGCGCACGCAAATCCCCGTCATCACCTGGTGGACCCGCCCCGAAAGCTCCCGCAGCATCCGCCGGGCATCCTCGGCCGACTTCGGCTTCTCGAGGATCTCCTCGCCAAGCACCACGATCGTGTCGGCCGACACGACAACCGCGCCCTCGCCGGCCTTCGCGGCGACGTCCGCCGCCTTCTCCGCCGCGTTGCGGCGCGCGTAGTCCAGCGGCTTTTCGCCGAAATGCGCCTTCTCCTCGATGTCCGGGCGCGCCACCTCGTGGCGGTAGCCCAGCTGGTGGAAGAACTCGCGGCGGCGCGGACTCCCGCTCGCCAGGATCAACCGTCTCTCGCCCATGGCGCGCCTCCTAGCGCTTCAGCGCCTTGATCAGCTCGGGAATGACCTGGAAAAGGTCGCCGACGATGCCGATGTCCGCCACGCCGAAGATCGGCGCATCCGGGTCCTTGTTGATGGCGATGACCGTGTCGGAGCTGTTCATGCCCACCAGATGCTGGATCTGGCCGGACACGCCGCACGCAATGTAGACCTTCGGGCGCACCGTCTTGCCCGTCTGGCCGACCTGGTGGAAGCTGGTGATCCAGCCCGCGTCCACCGCCGCGCGGCTCGCCCCGATCGCCGCCCCGCCCAGCGCCTCGGCCAGCTCGCGCAGCAGCTTGAAGTTCTCCGGGCCGCCCAGCCCGCGGCCGCCGGTCACGATGATCTCCGCATCGGCGACATTCAGCTCGTCCTCGAGAGCGCGCACGCGCTCGACGACGCGCACCAGCGGCTCCTTCAGATCCACCGCCTCCATCACCAGCTCGCCCTGGCGGCCCGGCTGCTCCGGCGCCGGCTTGAAGACCTTCGGGCGCACCGTGGCCATCTGCGGCCGATGCTCCGGGCATTCGATGCACGCCATGATGTTCCCCCCGAACGCCGGACGCGTCTGCAGCAGCATGCGCTTGTCCATGTCGATGTCCAGCCCCGTGCAGTCGGCGGTCAGGCCCGTGCCGACCTGGACGGCCACGCGCGGAATGAAGCCGCGGCCCAGGCTCGTCGCTCCCGCCAGCACCGCCTCGGGCTTGTATTTGCGGATCAGCGCCGTCAAGGCCTCGGCATACGGCTCGCTCGTGTAGGACGCCAACGCCGGATGGTCCACGCAGCGCACGACGTCCGCACCGCGCTCGAACAGCTTCGCGGCCAGCCCCTGGACGCCCTGCCCCAGCAGGACCGCCGTCAACGGGACGCCCAGCTTGTCCGCCAGCGTCCGCCCCTCGGCCAGCAGCTCGAACGTGACTTCCTGCAGGACGCCCTCGCGCTGCTCGGCGAACACCCAGAGCCCGCGCCATTCGGCCACGTCGACCGCGCCAGTCTTCGTCCCGGCCGCCTCCAGCTTCAGCGCCCCCATCGGGCACGCCTCCACGCACGCGCCGCAGGCCGTGCAGCCCGCGCCGCTCTCGGCCTTGCCCTCCGCGTTCAGGCTCAACGCCCCGAACGGGCAAGCCGCCACGCACACACCGCAACCCACGCATTTCTCGATATCGACAACCAAACCCATGGCGAACCTCCGATCTTCCGTGTTCCGTCTATGCCGGCCCTAGACCAGCTTGCGGCGCTTCAGCTCATCCGCCAGATGCCCCGCCGCCTCGGCCGCCTCCAGCCCCTCCCACTTCTCTCCGCCCGACTTGGCCGGCGGCGAAAAGATGCGCACCACGCGCGTCGGCGACGCCTTCAGCCCGAGCTTCTCCGGCTCCGCGTCGCACGCCGCGGCCGTCGTCGGCTCGATGACCAGGCGCTTGGCCGCCATCTTGCCGCGCAACGACGCCATCCGGGGCACGTTGGCCTCCTTGACGACCGTCAGCGCGCACGGCGACGCCGCCTCCAGCACCTCGTAGCCGTCCTCGTAGACGCGCTCGATGCGGAGCGTCCCGCCGTCGAGGACCTCGCACTTGCGGACGTAGGTCACGCACGGAATCCCCAGCCAGTTGGCCACGCCGGGGCCGACCTGCGCCGTGTCGCCGTCGATCGCCTGCTTCCCGAAGAGCACCAGGTCCGGCATCCCGCCCTTCCGGATCGCGCACGAAATCGCGTAGCTCGTCGCATACGTGTCGGACCCCGCCACCGCACGGTCGCACAGCAGCACCACGTCGTCGGCACCGCGCCCGACCGCCTCCTTGAGGATGTCGGCGGCCTGCGGAGGCCCCATCGTGATCGCCGTCACGCGCGTCCCAGGATGCGCCTCCTTCAGCTGCAGCGCCATTTCCAGCGCGTTCTCGTCAAAGGGGTTCATCACCGACTCCACGCCGTCGCGGACGAGCGTGTTCGTCTCGGGATTGATCTTGACCTGCGTCGTGTTCGGCACCTGCTTGAGGCAAACCACAATATGCATCTTCCAACTCCTTCCGTCCGGATCCGCCCCCCGGGCCCCCGCCGCCGCGGGCTACTTCTTCGCCGTGTATTCGTTGTTCAGCGCGCGCCCGATGACCTCGCGCTGGATCTGGTTCGTCCCTTCGTAGATCTGCAGGATCTTCGCGTCGCGCATCATCTTCTCGACCGGATACTCCTTCATGTAGCCGTAGCCGCCGAGCACCTGGACCGCGTCCGTCGTCACCTTCATGCAGACATCCGAGGCGAACATCTTGCACATCGCCGAAAACTTGCTGTAGTCCTTCGCGCCGCTGTCGATCGTCCGGACGGTCGCGTAGGTCAGCGCACGCGCCGCCTCGACCTGCGTCGCCATGTCCGCCAGCATCCAGCTCAGCCCCTGGTTCGCGATGACCGGCTTGCCGAACTGCTCGCGCAACTTCGCATAGGAGACCGCCTCGTCCAGCGCCCCCTGCGCCAGCCCGATGGCCTGCGCCGCGATCCCCGGGCGCGAAACGTCGAACGTCTTCATCGCCCAGATGAAGCCCATCCCTTCGCGGCCGATCAGGTTCTCGGCGGGCACCTCGCAATCCTCGAAGATCAGCTCGCGCGTCGCGCTCGCGCGGATGCCCATCTTGTTCTCCTTCTTGCCGAAGCGGAACCCGGGCGTCCCCTTCTCGACGATGAAGCAGCTCACGCCGCGCGCCCCGCGGGTCTTGTCCGTCACCGCGAACACCGTGTAGACGTCCGCCTCGCCCCCGTTCGTGATCCACTGCTTCGTACCGTTGAGGATGTACTTGTCGCCCTTCTTGACCGCCGTCGTGCGGATCGAACCGGCATCGCTGCCCGCGTTCGGCTCCGTCAGCGCATACGCCGCCAGGCGCTCGCCCGTCGCGATCGCCGGAAGGAACTTCCGCTTCTGCGCGTCGCTGCCGCCGATGAGGATCGGGTCGCAACCCAGGCCGTTCGCCGCGTAGGACACCGACACGCCGATGCAGACCCGGCTCAGCTCCTCGACCGCGACGATGTTGCACAGGCTGTCGCCCTCGAACGTCCCGCCGTATTCCACCGGGATGTAGAGCCCCATCAGGTCCATCTTGCCCAGCTCGTTGAGTATTTCGCGCGGATAATGCCCCGTCTCGTCCAGCTCCGCACGCACGGGCTTCACCCGCGACTCGGCGAATTCGCGCATCATCCCGCGAATTTCCAGCGCCATTTCCGACAACCCGTAGTTCAGTTCCGCCATCTTGTCACTCCTTCATGAAAAGGTTTTGGGCGCCCGCAGGCTCGTCCGGCGCGGCGCGTCCCTCCATTATCCCCCTCCCCCCCCTCCCCTGCAACCCCAAACCGAAATCTCCCGGCGTTTTCATGCCCGCAAAAGGGCAAAAAAACGCCGCGCGGAGGCCGCGCAGCGTGTCGCAGGGTACCGGAAGGCGCCTACTTGTAGAGCTCGATCAGCTTCTGCAGGTGGTCGAAGCGGGCCTTGGCGGCCTCCTCGGACTTGGCGAAGAGCTCCTCGGCGCGGGCCGGGAACTTGCGGGTCAGCGAGGAGTAGCGCGTCTCGTTCTTCAGGAAGTCCTGGTAGGAGCCGTCGCCGGGCTTGCTGGAGAGCGTGAACGGATTCTTGCCGGCCTTCTTCAGGTCCGGGTTGAAGCTGAACAGGTTCCAGTAGCCGGCCTTGACGGCGGCCTTCATCTCGTCCTGGCAGTGGTTCATGCCGCCCTTGACGCCGTGCAGCTCGCAGGGGGCGTAGCCGATGATCAGGGACGGGCCGTGGTAGGCTTCCGCCTCCGCGATCGCCTTGACCGCCTGCGCCGGATTCGCGCCGAGGGCGATCTGCGCGACGTAGACGTAGCCGTAGCTCATGGCGATTTCGGCGAGGGACTTCTTGCCGACTTCCTTGCCGGCGGCGGCGAACTGGCAGACCTCGCCGATGTTCGAGGCCTTGGAGGCCTGGCCGCCGGTGTTGGAATACATTTCGGTGTCGAAGACCATGACGTTGACGTCTTCGCCGCTGGCCAGCACGTGGTCGAGGCCGCCGAAGCCGATGTCGTAGGCCCAGCCGTCGCCGCCCATGATCCAAACGGACTTCTTGGAGAGGTAGTCCTTCTTGGCCAGGACTTCCGTCGCCACGGGGCAGCCCGCCGCCGCCGCCTTCTCCAGCTCGGCGATGAGCGCCTTGCACGGCTCGACGTTCGCGAGGGTGGAGTCCTTCGTCTCGATGAACTTCGCCGCCGCCGCCTTGAACTCCGCGCTCGCCTTGTCGCTCCCGGCCATTTCCTGGACCTTGGCGATCAGGCCTTCGCGGATGTACTTCTGGCCGATGTGCATCCCGAGGCCGTGCTCGGCGTTGTCCTCGAACAGCGAGTTGGCCCAGGCGGGGCCCTTCTTGCTGTCCTTGTTCACGGTGTAGGGGCACGTCGCCGCCGGCCCGCCCCAGATGGAGGAGCAGCCCGTCGCGTTCGAGATGTACATGTGCTCGCCGAACAGCTGGGTGATCAGGCGGGCGTAGGAGGTCTCGGCGCAGCCGGCGCAGCTGCCGGAGAACTCCAGCAGGGGCTGGTTGAACTGCGAGCCCTTCGGCGTCAGCGGGTTCATCCCGGCGTCTTCCTTCTTGGAGACGTTCGCGACGAGGTAGTCGAAGACCGGCTGTTCGGCCGCGAGGCTCTCCTGCGGGACCATTTCGATCGCGCCGGTCGGGCAGACCGTCACGCATTCGCCGCAGCCCATGCAGTCGAGCGGCGAGCAGCACATGGTGTACTTGTAGGGGCCGGGCTTCGGCTTGGTGTCCACGGCCTGCAGGCCCGCCGGAGCGGCCGCGACTTCCTTCTCGTCGAGGAGGTAGGGGCGGATCGTCGCGTGCGAGCAGACGAACGCGCAGTTGTTGCACTGGATGCACTTTTCGGGATGCCACTTCGGCACCATGACGGCGGTTCCGCGCTTCTCGTAGGCCGAGGCGCCGAGCTCGAACTGGCCGTCCGCGCAATCCTTGAAGGCGCTCACCGGCAGGCTGTCGCCGTCCATCAGCGCGATCGGGTTCATCAGCTTTTCGACCATCTCGACGGTCTTGGCCTCGCCCTTGAGGGCGGCCTTGGGGGCGTCGGCCTCGGGGGTCTTCCAGGAGGCGGGGACGGCGACCTCGTGCAGGGCGTCGACGCCGGCGTCGATGGCCTTGCAGTTCATGTCGACGATGTCCTGGCCCTTCTTGGAGAACTTCGCGACGACCTTTTCCTTCATGTACTTGATCGCCTCGTCCGACGGCAGGACGCCGGCCAGCTTGAAGAAGGCCGACTGGAGGACGGTGCTCGTGCGCTTGCCGAGGCCGATCTTGCCGGCGATGCCGACCGCGTCGACGGTGTAGACCTTGATGTTGTTTTCGGCGATGTACTTCTTCGCGTCGGCGTTCAGGTGCTTGCCCAGCTCCTCGTCGCTCCAGGCGCAGTTGACCAGGAAGGTCCCGCCGGGCTTGACGTCCTGGACCATCTTGTAACCCTTGATGATGTAGGACTGGTTGTGGCAGGCGACGAGGTCGGCCTGGTTGATGTAGTAGGGGCTGCGGATGGGCTTGTCGCCGAAGCGCAGGTGGCTGATGGTGATGCCGCCGGTCTTCTTCGAGTCATACTGGAAGTAGGCCTGGATGTACTTGTCGGTGTGGTCGCCGATGATCTTCGTGGAGTCCTTGTTCGCGCCGACGGTGCCGTCGCCGCCGATGCCCCAGAACTTGCATTCCACGGTGCCCGCGGCGGCCGTGATCGGGGCCGGCTTGACTTCCGGCAGGCTCAGGTGCGTGACGTCGTCCACGATGCCCAGCGTGAAGCGGGGCTTCGGGGCATCCTTGGCGAGTTCGCTGTAGACCGCGAACACGCTGCTCGGCGGCGTATCCTTCGAGCCGAGGCCGTAGCGGCCGGCGGAGAGGGCCACGTCGCACTTCTTCGCTTCGCGCAGGGTCGTCGCCACGTCGAGGTAGAGCGGCTCGCCCAGGGAGCCGGGCTCCTTCGTGCGGTCTAGCACGGCGACCTTCTTCGCGGTCGCCGGGAGCGCCTGCAGGAAGGCCTCCGCGACCCAGGGGCGGTAGAGGCGGACCTTCACCAAGCCGACCTTCTCGCCCTTGGCGACCAGGTAGTCGATGACCTCTTCCGCGACGTCGCAGATGGAGCCCATCGCCACGATCACGCGGTCGGCGTCCGGCGCGCCGTAGTAGTTGAACAGGTCGTAGTTCGTGCCCAGCTTGGCGTTGACCTTGGCCATGCAGGCCTTGACCGTCGCCGGTAGCGCGTCATAGGCGCTGTTGCAGGCCTCGCGGTGCTGGAAGAAGACGTCGCCGTTCTCGTGCGAGCCGCGCATCGCCGGATGCTCCGGGTTCAGCGCGTGGGCGCGGAACGCCGCCACCGCCTTCATGTCGCACATGTCCTTCAGGTCGGCGTAGTCCCACGTCTCGATCTTCTGGATCTCGTGCGACGTGCGGAACCCGTCGAAGAAGTTCAGGAACGGGACGCGGCCTTCGATCGCCGCCAGGTGCGCCACCGGGGCCAGGTCCATGACCTCCTGCGGATTGCTCTCCGCCAGCATCGCGAAGCCGGTCTGGCGGCACGCATAGACGTCGCTATGGTCGCCAAAGATGTTCAGCGACTGCGCCGCCACCGTGCGGGCCGACACGTGGAACACCGCCGGCAGCTGCTCACCCGCGATCTTGTACATGTTCGGGATCATCAGCAGCAGGCCCTGCGACGCCGTGAAGGTCGTCGTCAGCGCGCCCGCCGCCAGGCTGCCGTGCACCGTGCCCGCCGCACCGGCTTCCGACTGCATTTCCACCACCTTCGTCTGCGTTCCGAAGATGTTCTTCTGGCCGTTGGCCGACCACTGGTCCACGAAATCCGCCATCGGGCTCGACGGCGTGATCGGGTAGATGCCCGCCACTTCCGTGTACGCGTACGCGACATGCGCCGCGGCCTGGTTTCCGTCCATCGACTGTTTCTTGCGTGCCATTCTCTGCTCCTTGGGATTCTATGCGTCACGGCGCAAACCGCGCCTAAATCGTTGAGCCGCGGAGTCTACCACGCCCTCCCCCCCCGTTCAAGGACGACTTGGGCCCGGCGGTCCGAAAGTTGCCCGCCAGCACCTCCGGTCCCGGAAATCACGTCCCCTTTGCGGCTTGACTCCGCCCGGGAAATCGGCTTTCCTACCGTCTCCCATGAATTTCCGCTTTTCCACCCGCGCCGCCGGCAACCTGGTCCTGCTGCTGACGGCCTTCATCTGGGGCTCGGCGTTCGTCGCCCAGCGCGCCGGCATGGACCACCTCGGCCCCTTCGCCTTCAACGGGCTCCGCCAATTTGTCGCGTGCGCCTGCCTGGCGCCCCTTCTCTGGCTCCTCCGGCGCCGCGATGCCGCCGCGGGGCGCCCCCCCGCCGCCAAGGGGACCTTGGCCGTCGCGGCGATTTCCTGCGGGCTCGCCCTGTTCGTCGCCGCCAGCACGCAGCAGATCGGCCTCCTCCAGGCCAGTTCGGCGCACGGCGGATTCATCACCTCGCTCTACATCCTCCTCGTCCCCCTCCTGTCCATCTTCCTCGGGCGGCGCGTCCACCCCCTCCATCTCTTCTGCGTCGCCATGGGCATCGCCGGGCTCTACTTCCTGTGCGCCATGGACGGCCTTGCCTCCATCGGCGGCGGCGACTGGTGGCTGCTCGCGTGCGCCTTCGCCTTTTCGGTCCACATCCTGCTGGTCGGCCGCTACGCCCGGCAGGTCGATCCGGTGGCGCTGTCCCTGCTGCAATTCCTGGTCGTCGGGCTGCTTTCGCTCCCGTTCATCCCCGTCGAGCACCATTGGTTCGCCTGCGAGCCATTCACCTTCGGCGCGTTGCGCGCGGCGGCCGTCCCGTTCCTCTACGCGGCCGTCGGCTCCTCGGCCATCGGCTACACCCTCCAGATCGTCGGCCAGCGCCATACCGATGCCACCGTCGCCTCGCTGATCATGTGCATGGAAGCCGTCTTTGCCGTCCTGGTCGGATGGGCCTTCGGCGAATCCCTCGCCCCCGCCGAATGGCTTGGCTGCGCCCTTCTTTTCGCGGCGATCCTCCTCGCCCAGCTCCCCGTCGGCAGGCCCGCCGCCCCCTGAACCGCCCCGCCCCAAAAACGCAAAAGCAACTGCGATCCGCCGCAGGAAAGTCGAATGCAGGCCCCCTCGGCAGGGGCCGGCTACAGTCGCTCGGCCAGGAGGGCGGGGAGCATGGCCATGCGCGGGAGGAGGAAGGTCGCCTGGGTCGGGGTGCCGGCCTCGGGGGGCGAATCGGTGCCGTCGTCGTCGACGCGGACGGTCACGGCCACGTTGGCGTTCAGGCCCGTGCGGACGTCGCGTTCGCGATCGCCGATCATCCAGGAGGTCGCCAAATCGAGGCCGTGCCGCTCCGCCGCCCGCAGCAGGAGGCCCGGGTTCGGCTTGCGGTCGGGATCGGCATCGTCGGTCGCGGTGCAGGCCAGGATGTCGAGCAGTTCCAGGCCCTCCTCGGCCAGGGCCTGGCGCAGCTTGGCATGCATCGCCTCCAGTTCGTGCAGGGGGGTCGCGCCCGTCCCTACGCCTTTCTGGTTCGAGACGATGACGCAGGGCCACCCCTTGGCCGTCGCGGCGCGGACGGCCTCGACGAACTCGGGGCGGACGTGGAACTGCGCGGCGCTCGTCACGTAGCCGGGGCCGGGGGAGTGGTTGGCGATTCCGTCGCGGTCGAAAAACACGGCTCCGTGGGGCATGAGGACGCTCCTTTTCCCTAGCATCCGGTCCCGCGGATCATGGCGGACAGGGTCTGGGCGAGGATCTTGAGGTCCAGCCAGAGCGACCAGTTGTCGATATACTGCAGATCGAGGCGCATCCACTCCTCGAAGGAAAGCGCGTTGCGGCCGCCGATCTGCCAAAGGCAGGTGCATCCGGACCGCATGGAGAGGCGGCGGCGCTGCCAAGGCTCGTACTTCTCGACCTCGGCGGGGATCGGCGGGCGGGGCCCCACCAGCGACATGTGGCCCAGGAAGACGTTGAACAGCTGGGGGAGCTCATCGAGCGAATAGCGGCGGAGGAAGCGCCCGATGGGCGTGATGCGCGGGTCGTTGCGGATCTTGAACGTCGGGCCGGTCGACTCGTTTTGGGCCGCCAGCTCGCCCAGCATCTTGTCGGCGCCGGGGACCATCGTGCGGAACTTGTACATCGGGAAGGTCCGTCCGCGCCGGGTCGAGCGGATTTGCGTGTAGAAGACCGGACCCTTCGAGGTGCCCTTGACCAGAAGCGCAATTAGCAGGAACAAGGGCGAGAGGAGGACCAGCAGGAGGGCCGAGCCCAGCAGGTCGCCCAGGCGCTTCACGGCCAGGGACCAGACGGACTTGCGGGTGGTCGAGAAGAGGATCATCGGCATCGACTCGATTTCGTCGAGCGCCGGCGGGCAGAGGGCGGAACGCAGATAGGCGGGCATCAGCCACGTCTCGATGCCCTCGGCCTGGCAGAGCTTGAACAGGTCGCCCGCGACGCCGGAAGGCAGGCGGTCGGGCAGCAGGGCGACGATGTCCACCGGCGTATGGTGCAGGAAGTCGGCCGCCGACCCGAGACCGCCGACGCGGGCGACCGGGAAGTCCGCGGGCGGCTCCTCGTCGGAGAGCAGGCCGACCGGGGCCACGAGCCTCCTGTAGTCCGAGGAGGTCAGCATGTCGCCCAGGGGGCGGGCCTCCTCCGGCGAACCGGCGACCAGGAGGACGCGGCGCGGCGCCTCGGTCCGCAGGAGCAACGGCTGGAGCCAGGAGGCGCGGATGACGATCGCGATCGACGAATAGATGGCATGCAGGAAGAGGAGCGTGCGCGGGACGGTGCCGATGCGCAGGGCGTAGAGGAGCGCCAGCGTCGCAAAGAGCGAGACGACCGACGCCGTCACGATCCGCGTCTGGACGTCGCGCCCCGCCGGCGTGAAAATCTGGCGATAGACGCCGCAAATCTCCAGGACGAGCATCCAGATCGGCAAGACGGCGACGTAGAGCCAGGAGTTCGACCAGAACATGTCGAACGTCGCGAACCAGTCGGCCGGATCGATGTAGTTGAGGAACTTGTGGGTCGCCAGGGCCGCCAGAAGCATGAAGGCGACCAGGACGGCGTCGATGATCGCCGCCAGCTCGGCCTGGAATCGGTTCGACTTCAGCAGCATGGCCTACGCCTTTGCCTCCGCCCGCAGCAGCTCCAGCACGGCCCGGAAGCGTTCCAGGTTTTCCGGCGACAGTCGCGACAGCGTCTCATGGGTGTCCAGCAGCGTCGCCGCGAGCGCATCCCCCGCCTCCGCGCCCGCCTCGACCGGCGACAGGGCGGCCACCAGGGCCGACAGGTCGGCCGCGTCCGTCGTCGGCAGGATCTTCATCAGGCGGTCGACGCCCAGCCCGTGGAGGAGCGCCAGGATGTTCGCAGGGACGTTCAGGAAGCGCAGCGGAACCGCGCCGGGCTTGGCCGACTCCATCGCCGCCGAGGCAATCGCCCCCATGAACGACGAATCGACGGCCGACGTCGCGGCCAGGTCGACCATCACGACCGCGGGCGAGGCCAGGCGGGCCGCCTGCAGGGCCTGGCGGAATGCCGGGACCAGGCGGAACGAGGCGCGCCCGGAGACAGCGACCAGGGCCGCGTTTTCCGCCGTCGCCGCCAGGACGCGCGCCGCGGGCTCCTGGGCCGGAGGGTTCTGGACGACAGGGGCGTCCATCAGCGCATCCCCTCCGGCCAGTCGGCCGAGGTCAGCTTTTGCAAGGGGCGGCCGCGCAGCACCAGCGTCGCGCGCCAATGGAGAACCGGCGAGCCTTCCGGCGGAATGGGGACGTCCACGGCGTGGTAGCCGTTCGGGGCGGTCTCCAGGCGGACGGGGATGGAATGCAGGGCCGTCGGCGCGGCCACCGAACAGTAGTCGAAGAGGAGCACCAGGGGCGCCCGGGCGACCGCCGGGGTCGTGAAATAGGTCGCCGTGAACTTCTCGACGGACTGCCTGCCGCCGGACGTTTCGTCCGGAAAGGCGATCCGCGCCCCCATCGGCGGCGGGGTCCTGGGAGGCAGGTTCGCCCGTTCCACCAGGACCAGGACGGCAGGCGGGCGGGCCTGGGAGGCGGGGACGGCCGCCGGGCGCCCGCCCACCGTGGGCCGCTGGGCCTGCGCCGCCGAAACGAGCCCGGCGCACAGGACCGCCGTCATCGCCCAGGAAAGGAATTTCCGACTGGTTCTGGCCGCATCCGCACTCATGACGGGAGAATCCTACCACGCCCGCCCCGCCTCCAAAAGACCAAAAGCGCACCCGCCGAAAAATCGCCAGATGCGCGGAGCGATTTTCCGCCGCGCGCCGCCGTTTTTCCTCCCGACGCCGCGAAAACGGTGCTAGGATTCGCCCGTCCCTTCCAGAAAAACGCAAGGAGCCCCAGCCCATGAACGCCACCGATTTCGAAAAGCTCGGCATCTTCTACCTCGGCCGCCCCGTCGATCCCGACACGGGCGAACGCATCGACGCCCCCTTCCTTCTCGACGCCGAGGACCTGACCACCCATGCGCTCTGCCTCGGCATGACGGGCTCCGGCAAGACCGGCCTCGGCATCGGGCTCCTGGAAGAGGCGGCCATCGACGGCATCCCCGCCATCGTCGTCGATCCCAAGGGCGACCTGGGCAACCTCCTGCTCCAGTTCCCCGAGCTCCGCCCCGCCGACTTCCGCCCGTGGATCGACGTCGACCAGGCGCGCCGCGAAGGCACGACCCCCGACGCCCTTGCCGCCTCCACCGCCGCGTCCTGGGCCGACGGCCTCGGGAAATGGGGGCAGGACGGAGAGCGCATCCGCCGCCTCGCCGACGCCGCCGATTTCGCCATCTACACCCCGGGCTCCCCGGCCGGCCTCCAGCTTTCCATCTTCTCCGCCCTCGACGCGCCGCCACCGTCCGTGCGGCTCGACCCCAACACCCTCCGCGACTCCGTCACCGCCGCCGTTTCCTCCCTCCTGGCCCTGGCCAGCCTCTCGACCGACCCGCAGTCGCCGCCCTTCATCCTCCTGTCCAGCCTGGTCGACCGCGAATGGCGCGCGGGGCGTTCCCTGCGGCTCGACAGCCTGATCCGCCTCGTGCAAGCCCCGCCCATGGACCGCATCGGGGTCTTTACGCTCGACACGGTCATCTCGCCCAAGGAGCGCCTGGCGCTGGGCAAGAAGCTCAACGCGCTCCTCGCCTCCCCTTCCCTGGAGGCCTGGAACCAGGGCGAGGCGCTCGACATCCAGCGCCTCCTCTACACGCCGGAAGGCCGCCCGCGCATCTCGGTCATCTCCATCGCGCACCTCTCGGAGCAGGAGCGCATGTTCTTCACGACGCTCCTGCTCACGGCCACGGTCGCCTGGATGCGCCAGCAGCCCGGCACCTCCTCGCTCCGGGCCCTCTTCTACATGGATGAGATCTTCGGCTACTTCCCCCCCACCTCCAACCCGCCCTCCAAGGCCCCGATGCTGACGCTCCTCAAGCAGGCCCGCGCCTTCGGCCTCGGCATCGTCCTGGCCACCCAGAACCCCGTCGACCTCGACTATCGCGGGCTCTCGAACATCGGCCTATGGATGATCGGGCGCCTCCAGACCGAGCGGGACAAAAAGCGGCTCATCGACGGACTGGTCGGCGCCTCGGCCGTCGACGGCCTCGACCCCGAGACCATCGGCAAGCGCCTTGCGGCCCTGCGCAAGCGCGAATTCCTCATCCGCAACGTCCACACCTCGCAGCTCCAGCTGATGGAGTCCCGCTGGTGCCTCTCCTATCTCCGCGGGCCGCTCGCCCTCCCCGAAATCGCCACCCTGATGGACCCCCGCAAGGCCGGGCAGGCCGCCACGGCGCCCGCCGCGCCGGCCGCCGCCTCGGGCGCCGTCCCCGCCACCTTCGTCGCCGCCGAAACCGACGACGAGCCGCTGCCCCCGCCCGTCATCCTGCCGCCCGAGATCGAGCAGCGCTACTTCCCCATCCCCGAGGGCGACCTGGCCGCCGGCTGCCCCCACTACGTCCCCCACCTCCTCGTCCAGGCCCGCCTCCACTACGCCGACGCCCGCAAAGGCATCGACTCCTGGCGCTCCACCCTCCACCTCCTCCCCGTCGCCCCGACGGGCGAACCCGACTGGTCCATGCTCGCCCCCGTCGACGCCGACGGGGCCCCGGCCCCCCCCCCCCCCCCCCCCCACCACACCCCCCCCCCCCCCCCCCCCCCCCCCCC
>JAZQOP010000297.1:0-2526 GCA_045627965.1 Kiritimatiellia bacterium
CCCCCTCCAGTTTGTTGATGGCGCACAGTGTTATGTGTATTGTGCAAATAACCCTGTAAATTGCCGGGATCCGAATGGTGAATGGGTTCATATCCTTGTCGGAGGAGCTGTTGGAGGAATTGCCGGAGGTCTCACTGGCGCGGTCAACGGAAGAGGTTTTTGGCGTGGCTTTGCAATCGGAGCAGTGGGAGGTGCCGTGTTTGCCGCAACGTTTAATCCTGCCTTAGCCTGGGCAGGAGGTAGTGGCATCTTGGCAGGTTTTTCTGCAGGAGCAATTGCAGGTGCAACCTCTGGGCTTGCATCCAGCTTAACGCAGGAGGCATTTGATTCTTTGGAGCCTTGCCACGATTTTGAGCTAACCAATATCGCAATAGGAGTGGGCGCAGGAATTGCTTCTGGCATATTTTTGGGGCCTATTGCCGGAGCGAATAGTGAGGCATTGGATGCCGGGGCGCCGCCTCTCACCAAGTCATTTTTGGCAGAACAACTTCTTAACGTTGACTATGTGATTTTTCAAGGTATTCCATCTGGCGCAAACAAGAATTGAGAGGCAATCGCAATGAACAAAACCATCAAAAAAGTGCTTGGCATTATTTGTTTTTGCTCTGTTTCTCTAGTACAGTATTTGCTTATTTATGAAGGCTGGACTTCATACTCCCAAAAATTAGCCTCTATTGCGTCTACGCATTGGCAATACGTTTTGTTTAGTAAGTGGGTTGCCAGCTTTGCTGGACTTGCACCTGTCTTTTATATTCTCCTCCCTTATTATCTGGAAATTTTCCGTCGAGAACGGATGAAAACTGGAAGGCAAAGGGATCATTCCGTAGGCAATGAAAAAATGTTAGAAAAAACAAATCCGAATTCGAAACATCAATGACATTTCTCAGGATATTCTCGCGCAGACAGCCATCACGTTCACCTATGACTTCACCGGACGCATGACCACCCTGACCGACACCAACGGAAGCATCTTCGCCTACGAATTCGACGCCGAGGGCAACCGCCTCTCCCAGGTCCTCAACGACTGCCTCTCCAAACGCTTCGTCTACGACGGGGCCGACGTCCTCTTGGAACTGAACCCCACCAACGCCGTCGCCTACGCCTGGATCGACGGCCCCGGCATCGACCAGCCCATCGAACGCCTTCTCTTCATCGACGGCTCCCCCCGCGCCCGCCGCGTCTTCCACGCCGACGCCCTCGGTTCCGTCGCCGCCCTCACCGACCCCGACGGCCTCGTCGCCCAAACCTACGCCTACGCCGCCTTCGGCTCCCTCCGCTCCTCCTCCGGCCCCGACCCCAACCGCATCACCTACACCGCCCGCGAACAACTCGGTGAGTCCCAAGGGTGGATGTACTATAGGCACAGAATGTATAATCCACATATCGGACGTTTTGTTTCAAAAGATCCATTAAGTTTTGCAGATGGCCCCAATTTTTACCTTTACGTTCATCTTGCTCCCCTACAGCGGACCGATCCATGGGGACTCCAATGCCCTTTCTCGGTTCTACGCCAAAATATTGGTCCGGAAATGCAAGGGATCGCCCAAAATGGACCTGTTGCCGCAAACTTTCAGCCGCCAAATTCAAGACCTATTTCGGGAGGAAGACGAAAGGCCATTTTGGCGAATTTCCAGCTCCGACGAGCCTGTCGCCAGGCACATTCCAGTAGGAGGGGTCTTATTTTCCGGGATGAGTTCCATGGGCCCCACAGCCACCTCCTTTCTTACGGCAATCAGGGATTGGGCCGTCCGGCGGCTTGGGGCCAAAATTTTCCTCTGGCTTCACCAAAAAGCGGCTACCCTGCGTTCGAGCGAAATGCAATGGGAAGCTCCTGACTGCGAAGAAGAGGTATCCTGCCCATGACGACGCCCCCCGATCAGCGCCCCGCCAAGACCATCGGGCCGGACAGGAAGCGGACGGCCGTCTGCTTCATTCCGTGGGGCGTATTCACATATTACATCGCGCTCTCGGTCCTTGGCATGATTTACATGGTCTACGGAGCGTGGGAGGCCAACCCCTTGAAGGTGGGCGCCGGGCTGGCCACCATGGTGAACTATTTCTGGTCTTTGTGCACGTTCCATTATGTAAAAATCACGCCAGGAGAGATCATCCGCTACTCGTTCCTGGGCTTGCGCAGGAAACGCATCCCCGTGGAAACGGTCGAATCCGCGGACGGAGGCATGTATCGTGCCAATCCGGTCACGGGGGGTGGCAACGGGGCCGGGGATTTCTTCCCGGCCGTGTATGTCCTTTGCCACGGGTGCAAGGGTGTTGATTTGACGATTACGGGAAGCACCTACCTGAACCAAAAGTTGCTGTCCTATCTCAGGGCCGGGCTTCGCAAGGGGTTCAAGGACCTGTCTGAGGAAGACATGTCCAGCGCCGAAGGCAACTGGTCCAGGAAATGGACCAACGAGGAATGGTGCGCGTATGTCTTGGTCCCATTGTTCCTGGGCGGTCTCGCCGTCGTCTAGCAGCGGTTCCCGGGGCGCAGCGCTTGCCAGGGCGACATTCCGGCGTTGCTCC
>JAZQOP010000298.1:0-1610 GCA_045627965.1 Kiritimatiellia bacterium
CCGAGGAGGCCCCGGCCGCCCTGGCGGACTGGACGGCCGAATGGACGGACCAGCTGGCCTATGAGCTGACGGCCTCCGAGGCGGAAAACGGCGCCGCGGCCGCCGCGCCCGTCCTCCTGGCCGCCGAGCCTGCGGCGGCCGCCGCCGCCGAGGCGCTCGCGACGGCTTGGCGCCGCCTGGACGGGATTTCGGAGGTGGCGGTCGCCTCCCTGGAGGCCTATCCGACGGCTTCCGAAGGCCTGGCGCGGCGCTTCGCCGACCCGGCGCGCCCACTGGCCCTGAACCTGGCGCCCCCCGCCTGGGCCGAGGCCGACCGCGAACGCGCCTTCCGCGGCCGCCTCCTGCGCGGCAGCGCCGCGTTCCTGGCCGTCTGGCTCGTCCTCCTCCTGGCCTTCCTGGGCATCCTGCACTACCGCCGGGCCGCCCTGGCCGAGGCCGAGGCCGAGGCACGCCGCCTGGAGGAGCCGGCCCTCGCCGTCCGCGCCCTGAAGGCGACCCTCAACGAACTGCAGGTCTACGCCGACCGCTCCGCATCGCCCCTGGAATGCCTGCGCGAGGTGTCGTTGGCCCTCCCGGACGGCGTCTCGATGAATTCATACGTCTACGTGAAGGGCGAGGACCTGAAGATCCGCGGCGAGGCCCGCGAGGCCCAGGCCGTATACGATTTCGTCTCGGCCCTCGAGGCCTCCGACCTCTTCCCCGGCGTCCACAACGACGGCGTGAACACGCGCTCCGGCAAGTCCGCGTTCTCCCTGACGGTCTTCCTCCCGGGCTCGACGAACGCCCCCGCCGCCTCGACCGGAGGCTCAACATGAAGATGCCCCGCCGCGAATTGAAGCTCCTGGTCGCGACCCTGGCCATCGCCCTGCTGGCCGGGACCTACATGTTCCTCGAGCCCTCCCTGAAGGAGTTCAGCGAATTTGGCGCCCGGCGCGCCGCCATCGAGGAGCGCAAGCTGCTGGCCCAGCGCCTCCTGGATTCCCGCCCACAGGTCGAGCGGCAGGTCCAGGAGTTCCTCGAAGGCCTCCCCGCCTATCCCGAAGGCCGGAAGCCCGATTCGACCCTGATGCCCGCCCTCGAAAGCCTCGCCGGCGACCTCCTGACCCGCCGCGAAATCGGCGCCGAGGAACCCTCCGCCAGCGTCCGGAACCTCTACGAGACCGCCATCACCTGCCATTGGGAGGGCACCCTCCAGCGCCTGGTCGACTTCCTCTACGACCAGCAGGCCCAGGGCGTCGCCAGCGACATGCGCCAGCTGTCGATCCAGACCGTCGGCTCCTCCGGCGCCGACGCGGCGAAGAAGGGCCGCATCTCCGGCCGATTTTCCGTCAACTACGCCTACCGCCGCACCGTCGCGACGGAGGCCCCCGCCGACGAGCCCGCCTCCTCCACCCCGACCCCGGTGACCCCATGATGAAGATGCCCAAGCCGTTGTCCGCCCGTTCCTCCGCCGCCCGCTCCTTCCGACGCGCCCTGGCCCTCCTGCTGGCCCTCGTCCTGGCGGCCCCCGCCGGCGCCTTCGCCCAGCAGGACCCCGAGGCCGTCAAGGACGCCACCCGCGCCCGCATCCGCTCCCTGCGCGAACAGCGCGCCGCCGCCGCCAGCCCCGC
>JAZQOP010000299.1:0-1902 GCA_045627965.1 Kiritimatiellia bacterium
TGTCGGCTGCGCCGGAACAACGACCGGTTGCTGCACCACAACGGGCTGAGACTGCACGACCACGGGCTGCTGCACCACGACCGGCTGGGGCTGCACAACCACAGTCGGCGGAGCCGGTCTCACCGCATTATAAACCGCCGCGCCGATCAGCCCGCTGGCAAGCCCAATGCCCGCCCCGGCCCAGAAGTCGCTCGGATACGAACCAAGGTGATGATGGAAGCAGCCGCCGTGCCAGGGGTGAGGCGGCAGACAGTGATGCCAGGCAAATGCGGGAGTCAAGATCGCGACTCCCGCAGCCAGCAGGAAACGCTTCATCGCCATATTTTTACTTGACCTCGGCCGGCGCAGCCGCCTCCGCCTTCGGGGCCTCTTCGGCCATCGCGAACATGGAACCCGCGACAATCGCCGCGCAAATCAGTTTCTTCATTTCCGCAACCTCCTTTTGTGGATTTTGGGCATATTATAGCAAAACCGCCGCGCTTTTGCGCGGCGTGGAGTCTCTGGAGTCTCCCCAAAATTTCAGCTGTGGATTCCAGAAGTGAATGCAGGGAATCCTTGCAGTTGAACCTGATAAAGATTGGGTTTGGTCGACATAGGGGGTTCGAATCCCCCTCCCTTTCCG
Organism: Kiritimatiellia bacterium; assembly: GCA_045627965.1. Taxonomy (GTDB): domain Bacteria; phylum Verrucomicrobiota; class Kiritimatiellia; order CAIQIC01; family Lenti-01; genus RGIG3636. Next base: position 623 of record JAZQOP010000299.1, read on the forward strand.
GAAAGGGAAGCCGCATTTACCTCCAGACGACTATCACGAACTCCGACGGTTGGCAAAGGGCCTTCGCTAACGCTACGGCTTATGGCTTCGCGCACTTCAACCGCATCTCTTTGAAAGCTAATTGGTTTGTATCTGGAGGATGCTTCCTCCAGTCCTCCTCGCCTTTTGATATAATCCACGCATGACACTCAAGGAAAATCCGAACGCATACGCCATTATGGGATGTGCGATCAAAGTCCACAGCACGCTGGGGGACGGCTTCCTCGAGTCGGCATACGGCGATGCCCTGGAGATCGAGTTCAAAAAAGCCGGTATCCCATACGTGCGCGAGGACAGTGTGCGCATTTACTATGACGGACGGCCCCTGCCGACAAACTACCGGGCGGACTTCACATGCTTCGACCGCAACTACATCGTTGAGCTCAAGGCCATCAAGACAATCACGAAGGTCGAATGGGCGCAGGTCATCCACTATCTCCGCGCCACCAAAATCCCCTACGCCCTGCTCATCAACTTCGGGCGCCCCCAGATTCAGTACGACACCTTCGAACTTGCCAAGCTGCCGTCAGCATCCGTTCTCTCGGGGTCTGGGGTGGAACCACAGGCCAAAGATGCAAGCGGGGAGACATCAAGCGGTTGAAGGTCGCGAAGCCTAAGCCGCAGCGTTAGCGGAGGCCTTTGCCAACCATCGGAGTTGACTTCACGGACGGGGACTAACCGAAAATTACGAACTGCACCGGAAGAGCGGAAGCTATTCTTATTTTCGCCGCTAACACAAAGCTTTTCGGTTCTTTCCTTCTGTCACACATCGTTTCGATTTTGATGAGCATCGAAAAAGCATCGTCAAGAACGATAAACTCTACTTTACCTCTGGAAACTTGCAGTCACTTCTGGCCGCGTCGAGACCACTTTTTATAAACTCTGGTCTCTGACTCCAAAAGGATCACCCGACACGCTCCACGCCGATGCGCCCGCAGTCTTCCGTATCCCGTTCCTTCCCGATCCGCCCCTCAATCCAGATGCCCCGCGACACATTCCACCCGCCGCCATTCCTTGTTGCCGTCCGCTTGCTGTCTCATCACCACCCACGTCACATTTTACAAAATATGACGTCCGTTCTGTCCATCAAACGCAGGCTGCATTCTTCCCTATCTCCATCCCTTCCCTTGCGGCTAACGCCGCGAAACGCCCGCCGCTTGGTTGGGCGGCGGGCGTGTTTCGTGGTGTGTTCGATGGTGGTTTTTCTATCGTCGGAGGGGCGGGTCCTGGGTTGGGGAGCG
>JAZQOP010000300.1:0-12404 GCA_045627965.1 Kiritimatiellia bacterium
CCCCCATCCCTCCACACCGACCTCTGGTAGGAAGCCCCTTCCCCGGCGGCCGCCCCTGGCGCCGCCGCGCCGCGCCCCCCATCCACCCAAAACACGTTTCCATTGCGTGGAAAAACGCCGGAAACACGTTTCCATTGGATGGAAACGTCTTTTCCCGGCCCTTCAGCGGCCGCCGGGATGTCGCGAATAACGGGCGTAGAGGGCGAGGTCCGTCGCCACGAGCGACACGTTGAACAGGTAGGCCCACATCACCCAGCTGCGGTCGTCGATCCAATGCGCCGCGATCCCGAGCAGATAGCCCAGGATCACGATGACCATGAACGCGGGGCTCTTCCCCTCCACGCGCTTGACGCGGAGGGTCTTCCAGATGGCCAGCGGCCACGAAACCCCGAAGCACACCAGCATCCCGAACTCCAGCCATTCCGCCGTCACCGAAAAGCCTCCTTTTGGCGCCTGCCGCCCGGCCGTCCTCGCCGCCCGGCTAGCGGGCGGTGCAGAACGGGACCTTGATGCGATACATGCCCGTGGAATTGGTGCGCGAGAGGTAGCCCTCGTCGATCCACGTCGTCGTGTCGCCCTGCGAGACGACGCCCGTCGCGAGGGTCGACCAGCTGCCGGCGACCAGCCCGGGCGAATCCGTCCATTCGATCTGGTAGGTGCCGCCGGGGACGCTCAGGAACGTCAGCGCAAGGTTCGTCGAGGTCGCGGTCTTCGTCACGGACTGGCTGATCCAGCCGATGTAGCTGCCGGGGGCGGCCGGGTCGGTCCCGGCGATCCACTCGGAATAGTTCGCGAAGCCGTCGCCGTCGGAGTCCGCCGCCGCCGCATTCGTCATGCAGCCGCCGAACTTCAGATATTCCCAGTCGTCGCCCATCCCGTTGCCGTTGGCATCCCAGAGGACGGTGATGGAGGCGTCGGCGGACGTCGTGGCCGTCCCGTCGTCGGCGACGAACGCCACGGCCAGGGTCTCGTCGTTCGTGCGTCCGCCGGTCCCGAGGTTGGCGACCGGCCAGGCGAACGCGCCCGTGGCCGCATCGAACGAGGCGCCCGCCGGCAGGTTTTCGGCCGAAAGCGCCACGGCGTCGCCGTCGGGATCCGACGCGCTCACGGCAAAGGAGAGGTTCGAGCCCACCGCCGTCACGTAGGGGCCCGCCGGCGAGAAGGCGATTTCCGGCGCCGTGTTCTCCGTCGCCTCGAACGCCATCGTGAAGGCGATTGCGTCCGTGCCGCTGATTTCCACCTGGCGCGTCTGGGCGAGGTTGCGCATGTTCACGGTGTCCTTCACAAGCACGCCGTCCTTGTCCGAGGCGGCCGTGTTGATCGAGCCGGCCGTCACGGCGAGCTTCACGGCGACGGAGCCGTCCGCGCCGGCGGTGCGCAGCGTCAGCGCCGACGTCGAATCGGCGCCCTCCTCCGACAGGGCGTCCTGGCCGCGGACGAGCAACGTGTGCAGGTCGGGCGAGAAGCCGTTGCGGACGTAGAGCTGATGGCCGGGCATCGAGTAGGAGACCGCCACCAGGTTCGTCCCGGCGGCGAGCGAGACCGTCTTGGAGACGCCGTTGCCCGCAAAGGTCACCCGGTCGCTGCCGAGCGTCGCGACATAGGGCGCGTTCACCAGGTCCGTGCCCGCCGTCGCGTCCCACTTGTCCTTGAGGACGCTGGCGCGGTAGGCGTCGAGATACGGGTTCCCCTCGCCGTCCTGCCCCACGTCCGAGGGCCCTTCGTCCTCCCAGCCCGTGCCGACGATCGAGGCGAAATTGCCGACGATCTGCCAGACCTTGCCGGCCTGCTTCGCCCAGGCGCCGACCATGCGCCCGCCCGACTTCTCGAACAGCATCATCACGCGGCCGTTGCGCAGGACGACCTCGGCCTCGCCATCCAGGTCCACGTCCTTCTCGAAGGCCTCGACCGGGGCCGAGGCGGCCTTCTGGGCCCAGGCGTCGACCTCGGCGAAGAGCGCCGCCATGCGCGTCTGCCCCTGGGCGCTCCAGGCAAAGCCGATCAGGCCCGTCCAGTCCGACGCCGGATAGATGTATTCGCCGTAGCTCCAGCGGGAAAGGTCGTTGTTCGTCTCGTCGTGGAAGGCCGTCTCGAAGACGGAGGCAAAGAGCGCCTCCTCGGCCAGGCGCTTCACCATGGCGTTGGTCAGGCCGGCGACCGCCGCCCAGGCGTCCTTCAGGATGCCGTTGGTCATCGTGCCGTAGGGCTTGCCCGAGGGCATCGGGACGCCGGGGCGGACCTCGAAGACCTTCGGGGAGAGCCCTTCGTGGCGCCACGACCCGTAGAACCAGTTGTCGTAGCTCTCGTTGCAGGCGTGGTTCACCCAGTCCTGCATCTGCATCTTCGTCGAGCGGCGGATGTCCTTTTCGGCGCGTCCGACGCTGTCGTCGTCCAGGAGGTCCTCCATTGCGACGACCTGGATCCACGGGTGGTTGGCGATCCAGCGCAGGTTGCGGTCGTAGGCGTCCGCGTTCTCCGTCGACGCCAGGTCCTCCCAGCGGTAGAAGATGGACGAGACCTGGCCGTCGCCCGCCGAGGCGCGCCGCCAGAAGAGCTGGCGCAGGTCGGTCGGCAGGCCGCTGTCGGTGTTGGCGTAGCGGAAGTCGTCGGCGGCGCTCGAAATGACGAACGCGTCGACCTTCGGCCAGTCGCCGCCGGCCGCGGGCTCGACCCAGAGGCGGTTGATCTTGTAGGCGTCGCTGCCCAGGGCGTAGGAGCCGCCGAACCAGGACTGCAGGTGCGGCTTCTGGTCGACGACCGTCGAGCGGAAGCCCAGGCGGGCCAGCTTTTCGAGGATGTTCGCGTCGGCCGTGCGCTCCGTCAGCCACAGGATGTTCGTCGAGACGGATCCGGCGCCGTAGAGGTCCTCCAGCGTGGTCTTCGCCAGGGCGACGTTGGCCGCGTTGAACGCGTCGGAGAAGTAGCCGAGGAGGTGGTCGCTGTAGGTGCTGCCGAGCAGGCGGATGACGCCGTTGGAGACGCCGCGGCGGATCTCGTCGTTCAGCGCCACGCCCGAATACCACGTGTTCGACGTCCCGACCGCCGCCCACTGCAGGCTGATCGCCAGCGTCGGCGTGATGTGCAGGTTCAGCGGGGCGTTCGAGTAGATGTTGTGGATCTTCGCCGAGCGCTGGTAGCCCGCGCCGCTCCCGTTGTCGACGTAGCCCTGCACGACGCTCCCGGGCTGCACCGCCTGGTTGCCGTGCGCCAGCATCGCCAGCTTGGCCGCCTTGCCGAGGTGGTTGAAGACCTTCGCGCCGTCCTCGCGCCCCTCGGTCTTGCGCCCGACGCACCAGCTGAACAGCGCATGGGCCCGGACGTAGTCGTAGTCCTGGTAGTAGTCCGAGCAGAGCCAGTCGTCGCCGATGGTGTCCGTGAAGTCGTTCAGCCCGCCCTTGTCGCCGCTGCCGCCGTCGTCGCCGGTGTAGTCGCGCGTCGTGTAGACCTGGAAGAGCATGTTGTCGGCAATCCCGTTCCAGCCGGCCTCCACCAGCACGCGCCGGTCGATGCTCCAGGCCACCGCGTCCAGCTCGCTGTTGAAGTAGGCGCCCTGGAACCCGGCCACGCTTTCCACGCCGAACGCCGCCAGATCCTGGCCCAGGCTGGTCGTGTTGTGCACGCGGTCCTTGTCGACGTAGAGCACGCCGTTCTGGCTGTCATAGACGCCGACGCAGGCGTTCCAGCCCATCTCGCTGCCGCAGTTCACCTCGTCGGGCAGCTTGTATTCGCCGCTGCCGTACTGGCCGAAGTTGATCGCGACGTAGATGTTCAGGTAGCCGTCCTCGGCGAACGCCTTGAGGTCGTCGAAGTCCACGCGGAAGTAGATCTTGTCGTCGCCGCCGGCCGAGCTCGCCCCGCCGTCGCGGAAGTAGAACGCCACCATGTCGCGCGACGAGTCGAAGCCGTCGCCGAACCGGTAGATGTCGCTGGAATTGCCGCCGCGGTTGTAGTCGTCGAGGGCCACCAGGTCGTCGAGCGTCCAGTCGAGGAACTCGCGGTGCAGCTTCACGCCGTTCACCGTGCCGATCTCCGGGCCTTCGCCGATGACGATGCTCGAATGCTCGCCCGTGCCGCCGCCGTCCGGCGAGCGGGGGTTCGTGCCGTTGCGATACTCCTCGAGGTTGCTGAAGCCGTCGGCGTCCGGGTCGCCGTCGGGGCCGTTGTCGACGTTGCCGGCGCCGCCGGTCGCAAAGTCGTAGGTGCCGTTGTCGAGCGGGCTCAGCCCGTAGCGCGACTCCCACCCGTCGGGCAGGCCGTCGTGGTCGGTGTCGGCGCACAGCGGATCGGTCTCGGCGATGATCAGCCTCGGCCAGCCGCCCGCCTGCGCGGAGCCGTCCGCGAGGCCGTTCGTCGCATAGCGGCGGAACAGCGCCTCGTAGTCGATCGCCCGGCTCGTCCATGGGCGCGGCGTCCCGGCAAAGCCCGAATAGGCCGGATTCGTCGAGTAGGTCCCGACGCCGATGCCCAGCGCCGCGTAGCCGTCGAGCGTGACCTCGGTCCGCGTCCCGTCGGCCGCCAGCAGGAAGAGGTCCGTGCGCCCGTTGGCGTTGCGGTCCTCGCCGTAGCCGTCGCTCAGGCCGTCGCCGTCGCTGTCGGCGACGTTGGGGCTGGTCTCCTCCCAGACCTCGTCGCCGTTGATCTTGCCGTCGGCCCAGTCGTGCGAGTCATAGAGGTTCCAGTCGGGGGGGAACGGCTTCCCGTCGCCGTCGACCCAGCCGTTGCGGTCGGCATCCTCGACGCCGTCGGGGAGCCCGTCGTAGTCGCTGTCGGGGTTGTTCGGGTCGGTGATCGAGCCGACGAGCCGCTGCAGGCGGTCGACGCCCGAGCCCGACTTGTAGCCCGGCAGCATCCAGCATTCGTCGCTGCAGTTGTAGAACGGCGGGTCGAAGTCGGCCAGGAAGTTCGGATAGCCGTCGCCGTCCATGTCGGCCGTGGAATCCGTCGAGGCGGTAGCCGTGCGGAAGCCCAGCTCCAGGCCGTCGGGCAGGCCGTCGTTGTCCGTGTCGACCAGCGACGGGCTCGACTTGCCATAGGAGTAGTGCGCAAAGGCCGCCGCCTGCGTCAGGTATTCGTCGTAGCCGTTCTCGACCGGCTGCGGCGTCGACTCGAAGGTATTGCGGATGCCGTCGTCATCCCAGTCCAGGTCGTTCGTGTCGACCGTCGAGACGCGCTGCCGGAACTCGACCGTGGCATTGCGCAACGCGGAGTTCGTCGCGATGCCCAGCGACGGGTTCGCCGACAGGTCGGCCCAGACGCTCGCGCGGAACGTGTAGCTCCCCGCGTTCGTCACCGTCCAGATGTAGTTCCACGTCTTGACGTTCGTGCTGGTCGAGCACGTGTCCAGCCGCACGTCCCCGACGAAGCCCGACGGAATCTCCCACGTCAGCGCCACGTTCGTCACCGCCCGGTCCGTCTGCACGACGATCGGCGTCTGCCGCAGCGCCAGGTTCGTCCGCGCCTCGGCGCTGTCGGGCATCTCGATGACGACCTTCGCGCCGTCGCTGTCATACTCCAGCGGCTGGGCGATGATGCACATCGGCGCCAGCGGCCCGCGCGTCGTGAACGAGTTGCTCGCCACGATCGTCCGTCCGTCGCGCGTCCCCGTCACCACCATCCAGTGCAGGTCCTCGTCGTTCCCCGTGTAGAGGTTCGGCATCGCGAACGCCAGCCCGTTCTCGTTCGGATAGTTCCACTGGTGCGTGAAGAGCTCCGGGCCCATCGTCACGACGTTCGTCCCGCCGTCCGCCGTCGGGCTGAAGAACTGCGCCGAGAACAGCGCCCTTGCGCCGTCGTCGTCCAGGCCGGCGGCAAACTCCCAGTTGTACTTCAGGCGCACCTCCCAGCCATATTCCACGCGCTGCGCCGCCTCCTCCGGCCAGTCGAACCGCAGATAGTAGTTCTCGCCGCACGCCCGCACCGTCCGCACCAGCTCCGTGACGTGCAGCGCCTCCAGGTCGTCCTCCGCCGGCCCCTCCGGGCTCCACTCCGCCGCCGGCGTGCTGGACACCTCGCGCAGGCGCACGCGGATCGTCGCATTGCTGCCGCCGGGCGCCGCCGTGTAGTTGAACTTCCACACCTTCGTCAGGGACTGGTTCGTCGCCATGTCCAGCGTCCACGCGGACGCCTGGCTCGCCGGCGCCCATTCCACCGTGCCGTTCGTCGTGAAGCCGTTCCCCACGCCGTCGTTGCCCGTGTAGGCGTCGGTGACGTGGAACCAGACCTCCGTCACGCTCGGGTCGGTCCGCACCACGACGCCGTAGGTCCCCCCGACCTCCTCGCCGTCATGCTCGGGATAGGCGATCGCGCCCTGCGGCGTCTCCAGGTCGACATAGACCGTCTGCCGGAACGTGTTGTAGACCGGCGCGCCGCCGTTGCGGTTCAGGAAGGCGCGGGCGCTGACCAGGTGGTAGCCGTCCACCAGCCCCGTCCGCACCTCGCCGTAGTCGTTGTGCGGATGGTAGCTCTTCGTCGTCAAGTCCTGCGGCACTGTCTTCCAGACGCCCATCATCTGCGTCTTCTTCGCGACGTCGCCCGCGCTGCCCGGCCAGACCGTCTCCCAGCCGTTCTCGCCGCCCTGCGCCTTGTAGGCGCCGACCTTGTAGCGCAGCGTCGGCGACGCGCCGACCGGCAGCACGAAGCGCCACCAGCTCCCGTCGCCCTCGTTCTGCTGCCAGACGCCCTCGGCGACCCGCGTCTCGCGGTTCGCCGCCTCCCCGGCCGCGCCCTCGGGCCAGGCCGTCCCGCCCACCGTGTAGTAGAGCCGCGCCGACAGGCCGCCCTGCACGTCCGTCTTCGCCCAGACCACCGTATTGCCGTCCTCGACCGACAGCTGCTTGACCACGTTCGTCGTCCCGCCCGAGATCACCGTGTTCGTCTCGACCGTCCGGTAGGAAACCGCGTCATAGTAGAGCTGCCGGCGGGCATCGTTGTCCGTCGCGTTCATGTAGGCCTTCCACTGGGCGATCGCGACCGCGCCCGTCACCGTGCATCCGCCGAACGTCCTGCCCTCGCGCGTCGTCCCCGTCACCGCGTAGCCCGTCGCCGTCCGCGCCAGCCGCACCGTGAAGGCGGCCGTCCCGTAGCCCGCGCTCCACGTCCCGGACAGCCCGCCCCGCCCGTAGTATGCCACCGCCTCGCCGTCCTGCTGCTGCACCCCGAAGACCACGCCCCCGACGCCATCCAGCACCTCGAACCCTTTGTAGCTGCCCGCCAGGTTCGAATCCCAGGCCATCCCCAGCGTCACCGAAAACTCCTGCACCCCGGCCGCCCCCGTCAGCGGACGCGCCACGATCGCAGACTGCCCGTCCGCCGGGTTCGCCCACAGCCCGTAGGTCGTCGCGTCCGCGAAGCCCGTCAGCCCGGCCTCCGCCCCCGCCGTCCCCGCGAACCAGCCCGACGCCCCGCTCGACATGTTGTTCAGCGCCCCGAAGCCGGGAATCGCCGCCGCCGTCGACCCGTTCGCCGCCGCCGAATCCACATAGGTGTTCGTCGCGACCGTCACGTTCGTCGAGCCGCCCGACACCGTCGTCGCCGGCGAGTTCGCATCCGGGTCGTGATACACGAACGACACCTGCCCCCACCCCGTCGAGTAGTCGTTGACCGCCGTGCTCGGATACGTCTCCGCCACGCCGCCGCGCCGCTCATAGCTCGTCGCGCCCGCCGACCCGATCTTGCAGTTCTCCGTCGCCGCCGACGCAAACTTCTCCGGCCAGATCCGCTGATCGAATTGGACGCCTTCGTAGCCCAGGTAGATGTCCGTCGCGACCGCCGGCGGATTGTCCCGCAGGTCGCCGCCCTCGTGCGCGACGCCGTTCAGGTCGACCCCCCCGTCCAGCTTCATCAGCACATTCCCGGCCGACCCGTCCACGCGCGCCTCGAACGTCACGTTCGTCCCCTTCGTGATCCGCGGAATGTCGATCGCATAGCTGAAATTCGTCCCGCAACGGCTGACCTCGTCGCTGAAGTTGTGCGGATTGAACGCCTCGTCGCCGTCCTTGCCGTCCTTGCGCACCACGCGCACCGTGTCGACCAGCACGCCGTCCTCGCGGATCGCCAGCACGTCGCTCACCCCCTCCTGCGCCTTCGACCACAGCGCGCTCGGGTCGGGGTTCTTGTAGCCGAAGACATAGTAGGCGTTCGGCGGCACCGCGTGGCTGTGCAGGTCGGACGCATAGGTGTAGAAATGCGGATCCCAGTCCACATACGGCACATCCGCATACTGGTAGAGGTAGGCATCCGCCCCGTAGGCCCCGCCGCTCTCGTGCGGGAAGCTGATCGAGTCGTAGTAGCTGCCGCCCGGGAACGACTGCGCATTGCTCCAGTCCGCGTTCGCCAGCACCAGCATCGTCACCCATTCCGTGTGGACGTCGCCCCCGCCCCGGTTGTCCATCCGCTTCCAGGCCGAGAAGTTCCCCCAGTCGTTCACCACCGCCTCCTGCCAGCCGCCGTTGCCGAAGTTCCCCTGCAGCTCGCACAGGTTCGGCATCCGGTTGTCGCCCCACTGCCCCAGGTACGGCGTATCCGCCCAGCGAGGGAACGCCCCGCCCGCCCCCGACAGCGACTCCGCATGCTTGCACCCGTCCGAGTAGAACAGCGCCATCCCGTCGCGCAGCATCAGGAACGCATGCTCCAGCGGACGCCGCGCCGAATCGATCGGCGTATTGTCGTGGCTCTGCGAGTGCATCACCCCCATGTTCCCCGCCAGCCCGCCGTAGCCGCTGTTCGCGAACCCCTGCAGCCAGTAGTTCTGGATCGCCCGCACCAGCGGGTCGCGCAAGTTGTTGTCCACCAGCCGCATCCCCGCCGCAAAATACCCCTCGATCGACGGCGGCTCCCCCAGGTGCTCCCCGAACACCATCGCGTCGTCGCGCGGATTGTAGCCGTTGTTGTAGACCGTGTCGCGGTGGTTCGACCAGTCGCTGTAGCCGTGCGACATGTTGAACTGCCACTGGATGTTCCCGATGTAGCCCGCGTTGCTCGCGTCCTTGTCGTCCCCGTACTGCGCCCCGAAGAACCACGCCGGCACATGCTTCACCGCGTCCAGCCGGAACCCGTCCACCATCGTCCGGTCCATCACGTAGCGCACCGAACGGCACAGGTATGCTCCCACGTCCTCCTGGTAGAAGTTCGGGTAGTCCTCGATCATCTCCGTCGTCACCCCGTTCGTCCCGTATTTCTCGAAAAACGCCGGATACTGCGCCACCAGCTTCGCCGTGATCGCCTGCCGCGCCAGCCGGTTGTGGAACCCCACGTGCAGGTTCCGCCCGTTGTCCGCGTCAAAGTTCATCGCGTCGCCCGAGTTGCAGTCCGCGTTCGACAGCGACGGATGCGGCATCCGGTCGTAGTATTCCGGATGGTTCGCCTGCCGCACGATCCACGGCTTCGGATGCCCCCACGTCCCCTCCGTCGGCCCGAAGTTCGCGTTCGGCGTCTCATGCGCGATGTCCAGCAGGTCCGACGTGCACAGGTTCTGCACCTGCCATTCGTCGCCCCAGTCGCGCGTGTTGTCCCACTTCCGGTAGAACCCGTCGCTCGTCACCCGCAGGTGGAAGTCCTCCGCCACCATGCCCGGGTAGATGTCCGTCGGCGTATTCTCGTTGTAGAGCGGCACGTCGTAGGACCGGTGGTTCATGATATTGTCCAGGTACACCCGGATGCCGAACCGGTGCAGCAGCTCGACCAGGTTCCGCAGCTCCGCCTCCGTGCCGTAGCGCGTCGCGTAGCTCCCGCGCTGGTCCACCGCCCCCAGGTCGAACGGGTCGAACAGGTCATACCCCACGCTCAGCCCGCCGTTCGCCTTCGCCGACGGCGGCAGCCAGATGCTCGTGTAGCCCGCTTCCGCCAGCTCCGGCACACGCTCCGCAATCTCGGACCAGCTCATGTTGAAATACTGCAGCATCGCCTCGCCGCGCACTTCCGCCACGCCAAAAAATCCCGCGCCGACGGCCATCGCCGCCGCCATCGCCAACGCCCTGAACTGTCTCTTCATACGGACCTCGCAGATTCCCGGCAGCGACCACACGCCGCCGTCCCCAAATCCTACACTCGCGCCCCTACGCGCGCAAGCGCGAAGCCTCGACCTCCAGCCCCAAAATCGCGCCCCCCGAGCCCGGCACGGCGTCCCCTGTCCGCCTCAGTCCGCCCGTTCGACAACGAGGACAAGCCGATTGCTTTCCTCATCGATGACCGGCCAAGGCCTTTCATCCCATTTCGGATAATAATCCCTCCGCCGATAGACACGGCGGTACCCAGCACCCTTCAGCGAATAGCTGGACAACTTCAGGACCCGCAGATCGCGCCTCGGCTCGAACACCCCGTCCCCGTCCGTTGTCCCACAACAACCGAGGTCCTCTTCCTCGAACCCAAACCAGACCTCGACCCCTTGCGCAGGATTCCCCGCCTCGTCCACCACGTAGACAGTCGTGGGATGCGTCCTCATCCATGCATCATACGGCAGGCACGCCAAATCTATGGCCGGGAGCACCGTCACGCCCGCCACCGCCCCCCCGCCCAGGATGCACCCCCTGGCCCAGCCAGGCAACAACCAACCGTCATGATACATGGACTTCATGCCTCGGAATTGCCGCTTCGTCTCCTGGAAATACTCCCCCGTCCGGTGGCATGGCGTCGCGCATCCGACCACGCACAGGGCCATCGCCGCCATCGCCGCCCACACACAAAGCCCTCTCTTCATGCAGACCTCGCAGATTCCCGGCAGCGACCACACGCCACCGTCTCCCGAATCCTACCAAGCCCCCCCTCCCGCACGCAAGCGAAAAGCCCCCCCGCCACGCCCGAAACGCCCCGATGTCGTCAGGAAATCGTGGTCGGCGAAGGGTCCGCCAGATAGAGGTTGGCGTCGTTGAAATCCTTGACGAGGACGGAGCGGCGGAGGTTGTACGCCAGACAGGCGGCGCATTGCGACAGCTCCGGCGGGGACAAGCCGCCGATTTCGACGGTCGTCGACTCCGCGGAAAATTCCTCGCCCGTTTCCACGTCCACAAATTTCCCCTTGAACGCATTCCCGACGGAAAAGGCCCCGACTTTGTTTCCGATCCAAGCTTGTCCTGGCCCGTCCAAACAGGCGGATGTCGGCAGCACGACGATGCCGCCTTGGCGACCAGGACCGCCCTGCCCTTCGCCGACGAGGCCCGTCGGGACGAATTTTCGGGCGTTCCGGCTGCATTCCATGAGGAATCCGCCCCGCTGGATGTAGATTCCGTTGGGAATGCGAGTTTCCCCGCCCGGCGAAAAATAGCGGATTTCACGCCGTTTGCCCCTTTCACCGTGTTCCTTCATCGCGCTCTCTCCCACATCTGGAGCAGATATTCCGCGATTTCCGTGTCGAGTTCGTGCCGGGCGCAGGCGTTGCGAACGATCTCCTGCCCCACGGTCCACAGGCGATCCTTCAGCGCCTTGATCTCCTCGCAAAAGGCCATGTATTCCTTTTGCGAAACCAGCCCGGCCTTGAATCGCGCCTTCAGCTCGACACGTCGTTCGCAGGCCCGTTCCAGCTGGGCGCTGGGTTCGCGGCGCGCCTTCTGGATGAGCGCCTTTTGCTGTTCGAGATAGCCCGGATGGTCATCCAGGAACTTCTGGTACCGCAAAAACTCCGCGACGGCCTTCGGGCAGCACTTGTCGCGCACTTCTTCCAACGTGTAAATCCGCGGGCACATGTACATGATATGCCGCCCGATCGACATCGGGCCATACGGCGAATCGCATCGGATATTGTAATCCTTGGCCCAGAAGCTCGCCTCGACGGTGATCCCGTCCTGGGCGTAGGTGAACGTGGTCCATTTGATCGGCGGATTTGCTGGCATTTCGGCCTCCTTTTTAGCGTTTTTGACAAGAGCTTCCGCTCCCTCCGTCAGCAAGTAGGACTAAATCGACGGATGACTTTTGTTATACTCCGATTATAAGCAAAAAAGGATTCCCCGTAAACAGGTTTTTTGGGGAAACCGACTCTTCGAGGAATATAGTGGCCCGTTGGAATCGGACGGGAGGACGGCAACCTCCTTGCAATGCCTCGGGCAAACGCCTCTCGCGAAGCTCGAGAACGGATTTTCGATGGAATTTTCGTGAATGGAGGCATTCGGCAGGGCCCGCTCCCCGAACGGGCCGCCTTCGCCCCCGATTGCGGACGTGCAGGGGCTCGTGGGCTCCCCCGGCCGTTTTGGCTTGCCCCATTCATAGACACACAATTTTTTCAGTTTTCACCTTATTTTTCGCCATTTTTCGCCTTAAAATTATCACATTTGTAAAAACGTGATAAAATTTGAGCTCAAAATCGCCAAATTCTCCAGTGTTTTGCCACTATTTTGCTCTCCGAAAGTGGCGCAAGACCCCCGAATGCTCGCCCAATGGCCGCCATCCGCCTGCCATGCGGCTTTTCTGCCCGTCGC
>JAZQOP010000301.1:0-6712 GCA_045627965.1 Kiritimatiellia bacterium
GCGACGCCGTACGCCAGCGCGGCCTCCTTGACCGACTTCCATCTCGCGTCCCTCAGCTCCTCCATGACACGCAGCTTGAACGCCTCGCCATACCTGATCCTGTCCTTCATCGCTACTCGCTTTCCTCTTTGCCTTCAAGAAGAAAGTGTTAACCTATCATAAAACCGGACACCGGACAGCCCACTAACCACTAATCACTAACCACTAGCTCTGGTAGCGCCCGCTCTCCGAGCGGGCCGCATTCGGCTCCCCCCTGCCTTCCCTGGCATCATGCCCGAATGCTGCCCCATCCCGCCCCCTGGCGGGCCTTGCCGCCCACTAACCACTAATCACTAGCCACTAGCTCCGGCGCCGGCGTTTCCCGTGAAAAAAAAGGCGTGGCCGAAGCCACGCCTCCTTTTCGCCTGCGACCGGTTCAGGCCGCCGCCGCCGGCTTCTTCTTCGCCGCCTTGACGATGCCCATCACCAGCAGGACGCCCGCCACCACCAGCAGCGGGATGCCGACCATCGGCCGGTAGGCCAGCCACGCCAGCCCGATCGTGACCAGCGTCAGCGGCAGCGCCACCAGGAACGCGACCACGCCGTTCGCCCAGCCCACGATCGACCCCAGGAAGGGCAGCACGTCCGCCAGCACCTTCAGCGGCGCCAGGACGGCCTTCAGGCCCGCCATCATCATCACGAACCCCACCAGCCGCAGCAGCCACGCCATCACCTTGTTGGCGCTCTTCGCGCCGGCGAACTGCTCCTCCGCCGTCCGGATTCCGTCGGACTGCAAAAAGATCGCGTTACCGTTCTTCGCCGTCCACGCGCCAAACGTCGAGCCCTTCTGTGCCGCGACCACGCTGACCTCGTGCGCCTTCACCGCCTCGTAGCTCACCCGCATGTCGCCGACTTCGGGCGCCGCCGGATCCTTCCCGATGTAGAAGGAGCCGGCCAGCTTCTTGGGCGACTTCGCCGCGGCGGCCGCCTTTGCCGCCTCCAGGTCGACATGCGCCTTCAGTTCCGGCACCGCCCCGTCCGTCGCGGCCGCCAGCAGCGCCTCGTTCTCCGCGTCGATCGCCGCGTTCTGGGCCGCGATGGCCGCCTCGTCGACCGGCTGCCACTCGGCCTCCCACGTCACCGGCTCCGCATCGCCGACCGCCGCCAGGCGCTCCGCCGGAAAGTCGCGCGCCCCCAGCCGCGCCGTCGCGAACCACTCCGCCGCCTCGTAGCGCGGTGCCAGGTTCCCGTGCCCCTCCGGATGCGCGAACCGGCTGCTGTCCTCGTAGCCGTCGACCCATTCCTTCACGTAGGTGTAGGTCGTCTCGGTCGTCTCGCTCCCGCCCAGGTTGACCTTCTTCGACGTCTTGGTGTGCTCGACCCACTGGTACATCTGCACCCGGCGCCGCAGCGCCAGCGCATCGGCCTCCACGCCGAACTCGCCATCCGCCAGCGTCTCCAGGTTCGTCAGGACGCCCGTCACGTGGACCAGCTGCCCTTCGAGCGCGGGGTCGACCGTCGCCGCGTCCGCCTCGACCACCGCGCCGGCGCCTTCCTCCAGCGCGCGCGTCTGGCGCACCGTGCGCCCTTCGTTCCACCACAGCAGGACGAACGAAAGCGCAAAAATCGCCAGTCCGCCCAGGATGCCCTTGAACGCCCCGCCCAGCCGCGAACCGTATCCCTGCTTCGACGTCGTCGTGTATTGGTCGGCCATCTTGTCCGCTCCTTCCTTGCGCCTAGCCCAGCCGGACGATCGCCCGGTCGTAGCCTTCCGGCGTAGCAAAGCCCATCAGGTTCAGGCACGTCGCCGCCAGCGACGAAATCCCCAACCCGTCCACGTCGTCCGCCAACCGGACCTGCCCCTCGCGGCCAGGCGCCCAGACGATCGCCGGCACCGGATTCAGCGAATGCGCCGTCCGCGCCTTGGGCTTGCCGTCCGCGCCCAGCTTCACGGAACCGTCCTTCGCGTGCTCGTACATGTCGTCGCTGTTGCCGTGGTCCGCGCTGACGACCAGGATGCCGCCCGCCTTCTCCACCGCCGGCAGCAGGCGCGCCAGCGCCAGGTCCACCGCCTCCATCGCCACGTGCACCGCGTCAAAGACGCCCGTATGCCCCACCATGTCGCCGTTCGGGTAGTTCACGCGGATGAACCCGTAGCGCCCGCTCGCGATGGCCTCCAGCAGCTTGTCGGTGATCTCGGCGCTCTTCATCCACGGCCGCTCCTCGAACGGCACGATGTCCGACGGCACCTCCACGTAGTCCTCCAGCTCCTCGCTGAACTTCTCCGCGCGGTTGCCGTTGAAGAAATACGTCACGTGCCCGTACTTCTGCGTCTCGCTGATCGCCAGCTGCCGCACGCCCGCGTCGGCCAGGTATTCGCCGATCGTCCGCGTGATCCGCGGCGGCTCCACCAGGAACCGCGCCGGCACGCCTGCGTCGCCGTCATACTGCATCATCCCCGCGAACAGCACATCCGGCCGCTTCCCGCGGTCGAACCCAGCAAACCCGTCCCCTTCCTCGAACGCTCGCGTCAGCTCGATCGCGCGGTCCCCGCGGAAGTTGAACAGCACCACGCCGTCGCCGTCGACGATCGGCCCCAGCGGACGCCCGTCGCGCTCGACGACGAACGCCGGCAGGTCCTGGTCCAGCACGCCGGGGGCCTCCGCGCGGAACGTCTCGATCGCCGCCTCGGCCGACGCGAACCGCCGGCCTTCGCCCCGCACATGCGTCGCCCAGCCGCGCTCCACCATCGACCAGTTCGCCTCGTAGCGGTCCATCGTTATGTTCATCCGGCCGCCGCCCGAGGCGATCGCGTAGTCGACCCCCTTCGCCGCGTTCAGCTCCGCCAAGAACGCCTCGAACGGCCGCACATACTCCAGCGCCGACGTCGGCGGCACGTCGCGCCCGTCGATCAGCGCATGGATGCGCACCGTCTTCACGCCTTCCTGCGCCGCACGCGCCAGCATCCCCTGCAGATGCGCAATGTGGCTGTGCACGTTGCCGTCGCTCAAAAGCCCGATGAAATGCAGCGTCGTCCCCTTCGACTTCACCCGCTCGACCAGCGCCTTCCACGTCTCGCCCTCGAACAGCGCCCCGCCCGACACCGCCTTGCCCACCAGCGCCGCCCCCTGGTCGTAGACCCGGCCGCACCCGATCGCGTTGTGCCCTATCTCGCTATTCCCCATGTCCGCGTCGCTCGGCATCCCCACCGCGCGGCCATGCGCCTTCAGCTGTGCATAGACCCCGTGCGCCTTCAGCCAGTCCAGCGTCGGCATCGACGCCGTCTTCACGAAATCGCCTTCCGCGTACTTCCCGATCCCCACCCCGTCCATGATGACCAGCACCACCGGCTTCGCCCCCTCGAACCCCTGCAGCTTTTCCAACTTCAAATCCATGGCATGACTCCTCTGTTCTTCGCCGCTTCCTGCGACGCGCGCGATTATGCCCTCCCCGCCCCCCGCCCGCAAGTTCCCATTTTCCGCCCCCCGCAAAACCCGCCCGCCATGCGGATTCGCATCACCGTCAAATTTTCATCCCCTTGCAAGGCCCCATTCGCCTCCCCTTGCCTCCCTTGGCATGTTGCCCGAATGCCTCCCCATCATCGCCCCTGGCGGGCTTCTGCCCGCCCTCTACCCACTAACCACTAATCACGCCCCCTTCCCCACTCTCCCTTGCCCCCCGCCCTCCTTTGTGGCATTCTAGGGCCGGCGGTCCCCCATCGGGCCGCGTCCCCCCTTTTTTGCCCAGGATCCCCATGGCCACCGAATTCACCCATCTCCACGTCCACACCGAATACAGCCTCCTCGACGGCCTCTGCGCCCTCGACCGCGGCAAGAACCACGACTCCCCCCTCATGGACCGCGTCCAGGAGGTCGGCCAGAAGGCCATCGCCATCACCGACCACGGCAACATGTACGGGACCATCCACTTCTACAGCGCCGCCAAGCAGCGCGGCCTCCACCCCATCCTCGGCTGCGAGGTCTACGTCACCCCCGGCGACCACACCGAGAAGGTCCTCGTCAACGGCCGCCAGGCCAACCACCTCATCCTCCTGGCCGAGAACGAGACGGGCTTCGACAACCTCAAGCGCCTCGTCAGCGAGGCCCACCTCAACGGCATGTACTACAAGCCGCGCATCGACCGCCCCCTCCTCGCGCAGCACCACGAAGGCCTCATCGCGCTTTCCGCCTGCCTCAAGGGCGAAATCGCCGAAGCCCTCGCCGAGGACCATTCCTACGACAAGGCCCGCGCCCTCGCCGCCGAGTATTCCGACATCATGGGCCAGGGCAACTTCTACCTCGAGCTCCAGGACCACGGCCTCGCCGAGCAGGCCCCCGTCAACCGCCAGCTCCGGCAGCTCGCCAAGGACCTCGGCCTCCCGCTCGTCGCCACCAACGACGTCCACTACCTCCGCGACTCCGACGAGCTCGCCCACGAAATGCTCCTCTGCCTCCAGACCCAGGACAAGTGGTCCAACCCCAACCGCATGAAATACGGGTCCGACCAGTTCTACCTCAAGTCCGGCGACGAAATGGCCGCCCTCTTCGGCGACGTCCCCGAGGCCCTCTCCAACACCATGGCCATCGCCGAGCGCTGCCACGTCGACATCCCCCTCGCCGGCCAGAAGAACCCCCACTTCCCCATCTACAAGTGCCCCGGCGGCCTCGACCACAAGCAATACCTCACCCAGCTCGGCAAGGAAGGCATCATGCGCCGCTACGCCGTCGACGTCGACCACCCCGCCGACGAACACGCCGAAGTCGTCGCCAAGCGCTTCTGGCACGAAATGGGCATCATCGAAAAGACCGGATTCCTCAACTACTTCCTCGTCGTCTGGGACTTCATCCACGCCTCCAAGAAGATGGGCATCCCCGTCGGCCCCGGCCGCGGCTCCGGCGCCGGCTCCATCGTCGCCTACGCCATCGGCATCACCGGCATCGACCCCCTCCGCTACAACCTCTTCTTCGAGCGCTTCCTCAACCCCGAACGCGTCTCCCCCCCCGACTTCGACATCGACTTCTGCCAGTCCCGCCGCGGCGAGGCCATCGACTACGTCAAGCAAAAGTACGGCGAAAACGCCGTCGCCCAGATCATCACCTACGGCACCCTCGGCGCCAAGACCCTCTTCCGCGACATCGGGCGCGCCCTCGAATTCCCCCTCTCCGAGACCGACCGCCTCGCCAAGCTCATCCCCGACGCCCCCGGCACCACCCTCGCCTCCGCCCTCAAGGACTCCACCGACTTCGCCGCCGCCTGCAAGACCGATCCCTACGCCAAGGAGATCATGAAGTACGCCCCGGCCCTCGAGGACATGCCCCGCCAGACCGGCATCCATGCCGCCGGCGTCGTCATCGGCGAACGCCCCCTCATCGAGACCATCCCCCTCTCCCGAGACAAGTCCGGCTCCGTCATCTCCCAGTGGGAGTCCGTCCCCCTCGAGCAGGCCGGCTTCCTCAAGATGGACTTCCTCGGCCTCAAGACCCTCACCGTCATCCGCGAGGCCTGCGACAACGCCAAGGCCAACCAGGGCGTCGACATCGACATCGACTCCATCCCCCTCGACGACCCCGAAACCTACGCCCTCCTCGCCCGCGGCGACACCGCCGCCGTCTTCCAGGTCGAATCCGACGGCATGCGCGGCCTCCTGCGCGACCTCCAGATCTCCAAGATCGAGGAGCTCATCGCCATGATCGCCCTCTACCGCCCGGGCCCCATGAACCTCATCCCCGACTTCATCGCCTGCAAGCTCGGCAAGAAGCCCGTCACCTACCCCCACCCCCTCCTCGAGCAGGTCCTCAAGGAAACCTACGGCGTCTTCGTCTACCAGGAGCAGGTCCAGCAGGCCGCGCGCGTCCTCGCCGGGTTCTCCCTCGGCCAAGGCGACATCCTCCGCCGCGCCATGGGCAAGAAAAAGCCCGAGGTCATGGCCAAGGAACGCGCCAACTTCGTCAACGGCTGCCTCAAGACCGGCTCCTGCGACGAAGCCAAGGCCGGCGAAATCTTCGACCTCATCGCCCAGTTCGCCTCCTACGGCTTCAACAAGTCCCACTCCGCCGCCTACGGCATCGTCACCTTCCAGACCGCCTGGCTCAAGACCCACTACCCCGTCGAGTTCATGGCCGCCATGCTCTCCTCCGAAATGGGCAACACCGACAAGCTCCCCGCCCTCGTCGCCGAGGCCAAGCGCATGGGCATCCCTGTCCTCCCCCCCGACGTCAACGAGTCCGGCCTCCGCTTCACCCCCGTCCACCATTCCATCCGCTACGGCCTCGCCGGCATCAAGGGCGTCGGCGAAGGCGCCGTCGAGGCCATCCGCCGCGAGCACCAGGCCAACGGCCCCTACGCCGGCCTCGTCGACTTCTGCGAACGCACCACCGGAGGCGAAGTCAACCGCAAGGTCGTCGAAGCCCTCGTCAAATGCGGCGCCTTCGACTTCACCGGCGTCTCCCGCCGCCAGCTCTTCGCCGGCATCGAGGAGGCCCTCGCCTACGCCGCCAGCCGCCAGAAGGACAAGGCCGCCGGACAGTTCTCCCTCTTCGACATGCTCTCCGCCTCCGCCCCCGGCGACGACGCCATCGGCAAGCTCCGCGACCAGGACCTCGCCGGCGGCCCCGCCTCCCCCTCCCTCCCCGCCGACGACCAGTGGAACCGCCGCCTCGAGCTCCTCTTCGAAAAGGAGCTCACCGGCTTCTACATCTCCGGCCACCCCCTCTCCGAATACGAGTGGACCCGG
>JAZQOP010000302.1:0-4011 GCA_045627965.1 Kiritimatiellia bacterium
ATGGAAACGTGTTTTTGGGGCGGGGCGGGGGCTAGGCCTTTGGGAGGAGGCGGTCGATGCCGCCCATGTAGGGGCGGAGGGGTTCGGGGATGATGACGGAGCCGTCGGGCTGCTGGTAGTTTTCGAGGATGGCGACGTAGAGGCGGGGGCAGGCGACGCCGGAGCCGTTGAGGGTGTGGACGAAGTCGGTCTTGCCCTGGGCGTTCTTGTAGCGGATGCCGGCGCGGCGGGCCTGGAAGGCCTCGAAGTTGGAGCAGGAGGAGACTTCGAGCCAGCCGTTGTAGCCGGGGGCCCAGAGTTCGAGGTCGTAGCACTTGGCGGCGGCGAAGGACATGTCGCCGTCGCAGAGGCGGAGGACGCGGTAGCAGAGTCCGAGGGACTGGAGGATTTCCTCGGCGTCGGCGACGAGCTTTTCGAGTTCGTCGTAGGAGGTGGCGGGGTCGACGAACTTGACGAGCTCGACCTTGTCGAACTGGTGGACGCGGATGAGGCCGCGGGTGTCCTTGCCGGCGGCGCCGGCTTCGCGGCGGAAGCAGGGGGTGTGGGCGCAGAACTTGAGGGGGAGGGGGTCACGGATGATCTCTTCGCGGAAGATGTTGGTGACGGGGACTTCGGCGGTGGGGATGAGCCAGAGGTCGTCGGCGGGGGTGTGGTACATGTCCTCGGCCATCTTGGGGAGCTGTCCGGTGCCGGTCATGGTGGCGGTGGAGACGAGGTAGGGGGGCATGACCTCGACGTAGCCGTGGCGCGCGGTGTGGAGGTCGAGCATGTACTGGATGAGGGCGCGTTCGAGGCGGGCGCCGAGTCCGGTGAAGAGGGGGAATCCGGCGCCGCTCATGCGGGCGGCGCGCTCGAAGTCGAAGAGCCCGAGGGCGGTGCCGAGCTCGATGTGGTTCTTCGGCTGGAAGTCGAAGGAGCGGGGGGCGCCCCAGCGGCGGTCCTCGACGTTGCCGGCGGCGTCGGTGCCGCGGGGGACGCTTTCGTGGGGGACGTTCGGGATCTTGAGCATCCAGGCCTTGAGGCGTTCGTCGAGGTCGCGGACCTCGGCGTCGAGGGCGGAGATCTTTTCGCCGATGGCCTTCATTTCGGCCTGGATGGCGGAGGTGTCCTCGCCGTTTTTCTTGAGGAAGCCGATCTGCTTGGAGACGGCGTTGCGGCGGGCCTTGAGGTCGTCGACCTCGGTGATGGCGGCGCGACGGCGGGCGTCGGCGGCGAGGAGTTCGTCGAAATCGACGGGCGAACGGCGGTTTTGGAGGCGTTCGCGGACGGCGGCGGGGTTTTCGCGGATGAGCTTGATATCGAACATGATGGCTCCTGTCTTGGTTGGGTTGGAGGGTCGAAACGGGGTGTTTGCCGGGCTATTTGTCGGCGATGGGGAGGGCGTGGCCGCCCTTCTGGATGGCGGCGTGGCGGATGCGGTCGAAGCAGGGGGGGCAGTAGTTGTCGCTCATTTCGTCGAGCTCGGCGGGGTCGGAGAAGGCGGTGAGGACGCACAGGGGGAAGGGGCAGGGCTCGATGCCGAGGAGGACGGCGAGGGCGCGGAGGGCCTCCTGGGAGGTACGTTTTTCGAGGATGGCGCGGTCGAGGTGGAGGCCGCCCATGCGGGAGACGTTGAGGACGGCGAAGGATTCGGCCGGCCAGCAGGAGCCGCGGTGGGGGTCGTCGGAGGGGACGAGGAGGAGGGTGGCGAGGGCGGCGTGGGGGGCACCGCATCGGGCAAGGGCGTCGCGGCCGGCCTGGTCGAGGGGTGCGGCGGGGTCGATGGGGGCGGAGAGGAGGGCGACGCCCAGGCGGGCGTTGCGCTCGACGTAGTCGCGGACGGCGTCGGCGAGGCCGTCGGGGAGGCCGGGGGAGGCGACGAGGCGGACGTCGGCGCCGACGATTTCGCCGGGGGGTGTGTGCATCCAGGCCGAGGCCGAGGCCGCGAGCAAGGGAAGCGTTGCCAAGATGGTCAAAAGCCGTTTCATCGGGAGTGCTCCTGTCACGGCGAAGTATAGGCGACGAAGCGGGAAAGACAAGTCCGATTGTTTCGCGGGTAAAACGTTTTTATCCTTGACGTTGGGGATTGGAGGGCATAGGGTTCGCGCGACGGCGGCGAACGGCGGGTGCCGGTCGGGCCGGAAACAGAAAGAGATTGGAGATAGAAGGATATGGCAATCAAAGTCGGCATCAATGGTTTTGGGCGTATCGGCCGGATGGTTTTTCGTGCGGCGATCGACAACTTCGCGGAAGACGTTGAGATTGTCGGGATCAACGACCTGCTGGATCCCGACTATCTGGCGTACATGCTGAAGTATGACAGCGTGCACGGGGCGTTTCGTCACGAGGTGAGCGCGGACAACGAGAAGAAGATCCTGGTCGTGGACGGCAAGGAGATCAAGGTGTTCTGCGAGAAGAGCGCGTATGACTACGAGAACAAGAAGGCGCTGATCACGTGGGGCGACCTGGGGGCGGACATCGTGGTGGAGTCGACGGGCCTGTTCCTGACGAAGGAAAAGGCGCAGATGCACCTGGACGCGGGCGCGAAGAAGGTGATCATGAGCGCGCCGTCGAAGGATGACACGCCGATGTTCGTGTATGGCGTGAACGACAAGACCTACGCGGGGCAGGCGATCATCTCGAACGCCTCCTGCACGACGAACTGCCTGGCGCCGATCTCGAAGGTGCTGGATGACGCGTTTGGCATCAAGCGCGGCCTGATGACGACGATCCACGCGGCCACGGCGACGCAGAAGACGGTCGACGGCCCCTCGAAGAAGGATTGGCGCGGGGGCCGCGGGATCCTCGAGAACATGATCCCGTCCTCGACGGGCGCGGCGAAGGCGGTGGGCAAGGTCCTTCCGCAGCTGAACGGGAAGCTGACGGGCATGAGCGTCCGCGTTCCGACGTCCGACGTTTCGTTCGTGGACCTGACGGTCGAGCTGAGCAAGGAAGCCAGCTACGACGAGATTTGCGCGGCGATGAAGAAGGCCAGCGAAGGCGAGCTCAAGGGCGTCCTGGGCTACACCGACGAGGCGGTCGTTTCGACGGACTTCCGCGACGATGCGCGGACGTCGATCTTCGATGTCAAGGCCGGCATCCAGCTGGACAAGACGTTCGTGAAGGTCTGCGCCTGGTACGACAACGAGTGGGGCTACAGCAACAAGGTGCTGGAGATGGCCCGCGTGATCGCCAAGTAATTCGGCGAGGCGAAAAAGAGGCGCCCGGGAGACCGGGCGCCTCTTTTGTGTCAAGGGGGCGGGCCGGGGCGGTGGCCCCAGGGGCGCGATGGGCGGGGGCGGGGGGCCCGAAGCAAAAACCCTTGCGGTTAGAGGGGGGCGGAGGCGGCGGCGAGGAGCTCGGGGATGGAGGTGCGCCGTTCGTAGAGGGCCTTGCCGACGATGGCGCCGCGGAGGTTGGGGCGGGCGAGGCGGCGGAGGGCGAGGATGTCGGCGGCGCAGGAGACGCCGCCGGAGGCGATGACGGAGACGGAGGGGGGGACGGCGTCGCAGATTTCGGCCATGGCGGCGAGGTTGGGGCCGGTGAGCATGCCGTCGGTGGCGGTGTCGGTGTAGATGATGGTGGCGACGCCGGCGTCGGCGGCCTTCTTGGCGAGGTCGGTGGCGCGGACGGAGGAGGTATGGGTCCAGCCGCGGGTCTGGACGAGGCCGTCGCGGGCGTCGATGCCGGCGGCGATTTTGGTGCCGCCGTGGCGGTCGGCGAGGCGGGCGAGGTCTTCGGGGTGTTCGAGGGCGCGGGTGCCGAGGATGGCGCGGGCGACGCCGGTGGCGAGGAGGTCGGCGACGTGGGCGTCGGAGCGGAGTCCTCCGCCGCATTCGACGGGGATGGGGAGGGAGGCGCAGATGTCGCGGAGGAGGCCGATGTGGGCGGGGGCGCCGGCGAAGGCGCCGTCGAGGTCGACGATGTGGAGGGCTGTGGCGCCCTGGGCGAACCATTCGCGGGCCTGTTCGAGGGGGGAGTCGGCGTAGACGGTGCGGTCGGCGTCGAGGCCTTGGCGGAGGCGGACGCACT
>JAZQOP010000303.1:0-3303 GCA_045627965.1 Kiritimatiellia bacterium
CCCTTTTCACTAACCACTAATCACTAACCACTAACCACTCATCCCTCCCTCCCCCCCCGTCCCCGCCCCGCCTTGTGAGATTATGGTGAAACCTTCGGGATTTTGTCGCTTTCCGCCCTCCCGGCGGGGGCGGCGGCGGGAGGAGGCGGCGGCAAAAAACGCGAGCGGTCCGCAATCGCGCGTTGCAAGTCGGCGGCAATATGCTATTGTCCGTCGCTTTCCGCATCCGCTCACGAAAGGGGCCTTCCATGAATTTGCAAACCTTCAGCGCACAAGTGACCGCTCTCGACAACATCGTCTGGGGGCTGCCTCTGATTGTGGCGATCCTGGCCACGGGGATCCTGCTGACGATCATGCTGCGCGTGCGGCACGCGTTCAACCTGCGGCGCGCGTTCTACTTCATGCTGCACAACGAGAAGGGGGCGAAGGGCGACGTCACGGCCTTCGGGGCGCTCTGCACGGCGCTGTCGGCGACGATCGGGACGGGAAACATCGTCGGCGTGGCGACGGCGATCGCCTCGGGGGGGCCGGGGGCGCTGTTCTGGATGGAGGTGGCGGCGTTCTTCGGGATGGCGACGAAATACGCGGAAGGGCTCCTGGCGGTGAAGTATCGCGAGACGACGCCCGACGGCCACATGCTCGGCGGGCCGTTCTACTACATCGAAAAGGGCCTGGGGAAGGGCTGGAAGTGGCTGGCGCTCCTCTTCGCGGCCTTCGGCGTCCTGGCGGGCATCATGGGCATCGGGACCATCACGCAGGTCAACGGCATCACGAACGCGGTGCAGACGGCGTTCGACAAGATCGGGCCGATGACGACCTGGACCATCCTGGGGACCGAGCACTCGCTGCCGTGCATCGTCGCGGGCGTGCTGGTGACGCTGGCGGCGGGGCTGGTCATCATCGGGGGCGTCAAGCGGATCGCGAACGTCGCCTCGGTGGTGGTGCCGTTCATGGCCATCTTCTACGTGCTGTGCTGCCTGGTGCTGATCTGCGTCAACGCCACGGCGATCCCGAAGGCCGTCATCCTGATCGTCAAGGGGGCGTTCAACCCGCAGGCGGTCACGGGGGGGGTGGTCGGGACGATGTTCATCGCCGTCCAGAAGGGCGTGGCGCGCGGGATCTTCTCGAACGAGGCCGGGCTGGGGTCGGCGCCGATCGCGGCGGCGGCGGCGCAGACGAACGAGCCGGTCCGCCAGGGGCTCGTCTGCATGCTGGGGACGTTCATCGACACGATCGTCATCTGCTCGATGACGGGCCTGGCGATCGTCGTGACGGGCGCCTGGGATCCCGCCCTGAAGCTCGAAGGCGGCAACGTCACCATCGAAGCCTTCCAGCGCGGCCTGCCGTTCCTGGGGGACGTCTTCCCGGCGTTCCTGCTGACGCTTTCGCTGCTGTTCTTCGCGTTCACGACGATCCTGGGCTGGAACTACTACTCCGAAAAGTGCCTGGAATACATCGTCGGGCCGACGCGCAAGCTGCCGGTCTACGTCTTCCGGGTCCTCTACATCCTCGCGGTCTTCGTCGGCCCCTACCTGACCGTCTCGTGCGTCTGGGACATCGCCGACATCTTCAACGGCCTGATGGCCTTCCCCAACCTCGTCGCGCTCGTCCTGCTCTCCCCCGTCGTCTACAAGTCGACCAAGTCCTTCATCTCGAGCCTGTGGGTCAACGCGTGGACCTTCGAGCACATCGAGGCGCCCGGGCACGACCTCGCCAGCAAGTTCCCGCGCTAGGGCGCGGCGGCGGCCAAAAAACGTTTCAACGCGGGGGATTTTCTTGACATCGGGGGGGGGCGGAAGGTAGGGTGCGCCGTTGTTTTTCGCCGGACCGCCCCCCGACGGGGCGGCGCGGCACATCCATGCACGCACACCAGGACAGAGGAAAGGGACCCAGATGAAGGTTTCGTTGGAAGAATTGGGCATTTGCGAAAAGAAGATCGTCATCCGCTACGAGGCGGAAGAGAGCGCCGAGCACTATGCGGGCGCGCTGAAGATGTTCGGCCGGTTCGCGCCGATCGCGGGCTTCCGCAAGGGCAAGGCCCCGGCGGCCATGGTCGAACGCAAGTATCGCAAGGAAATCCTGGCGCAGTGCGCCGAGGACCTCGAGCGCGCGGGCTGGCAGGAGTTCTTCAAGGAGCACAAGGGCCTGGCGATCGTCTCGGAAAAGGGCGGCCTGAAGCGCACGCCCGAGGCCTTCGACCCCGCGCAGGCCTACGAGTTCTCGCTGGAGGTCGTCGTCGCGCCGGCCGTCGAGCTGCCGGACTACGCCGGCCTCGAGGTCGAGGCCCGGAAGGTCGACGCCAGCGACGAGGAGGTCCAGGGCGTCATCGACGGCATGCTCGAACGCGCCGCCGAGTTCGCCGACGCCGCCGAGGGCGACGCCGTCCGGGAAGGCGACCTCGTGGGCGTGGCCTACGAGGTGACCCTCGACGGCAAGCCCCTCGCCGAGGCCGTCCCCGCCGCCGCCAAGATGGCGCAGTCGGCCGACTACTGGGCGCTCGCCAGCGACGAATACTCCTTCGTGCCCGGCTTCGGCCCCGCGCTGGTCGGCCTCAAGGCCGGCGACGAAAAGGACATCTCCGTCACCTTCGGCGACCTGGACGCCCCCGTCGACGGGCTCAATGACAAGACCATCGTCTACCACGTCAAGGTCAACAAGATCCGCACGAAGAAGCCCGCCGCCCTCGACGAGACCTTCTTCAAGCGCATGCAGGTCAAGGACGAGGCCGAGCTCCGCGAACGCGTCAAGAGCCACATCGCCCACGAGAAGGAGCACCAGGAGTGGGACCGCCGCCGCGACGCGGCCGTCGACGCCCTGATGGCCAAGGTCGGCCCCGTCGAATGCGCCGAATATGAGATCGAGCGCGACGCGAACCGCCGCGTCTACAACGCCGTCATGGAGATGGCCCGCGCCAAGGTGCCCGAGGACGAGATCAAGGCCAAGCGCGACGAGCTCGCCGCCAAGTGCCGCGAGGACGCCCGCCAGGCCCTCGCCCGCAAGTATGTCCTCGACGCCGTCGCCGCCAAGGAAGACCTCTCCGTCTCCGACCGCGAACTCGTCGAGGCCATCGAGCTGGAGGCCTACCGCTCGGGCGCCAAGGACGTCAAGGACTTCGCCAAGCGCATGAAAATGGACGTCGCCGAGATGAAGGACCTCGTCCGCCCCGACATCCTCCGCGGGCACGCGGTGACCGTCCTCCTCGAGAAGGCGGCCTGGACGGGCGACGACGCCGAGGCGGCCCGCAAGGCCTTCGCCGACGCCCCCGCGGCCGAGACGGCCGGCTGATCGCCACCCGCCCCACCC
>JAZQOP010000304.1:0-5759 GCA_045627965.1 Kiritimatiellia bacterium
AGACCGCTTGGCCCCCGACTTGGCCATGCGCCGCGGCATGTGCCGACGCGGGCGCGGGAGGTGTTCGACGTGTCGGGGGCGGGGGACACGGTGATCGCGGCGCTGGTGGCGGCGCTGGCGGCGGGGGCGAAGTTCCTGGAGGCGGCGGAGCTGTCGAACTACGCGGCCGGGGTGGTTGTGGGCAAGCTGGGGACGGCGTCGTGCGAGCCGTCGGAGCTGGTGTCGTACATTCGGAGCATGGGAAGGCATTCGTAGAGATGGAAGCGAAAAAGGTCCGTGTGGCGGGGGTGATTCCGTCGAGGTGGGGCTCGACGCGGTTTCCTGGGAAGTCGCTGGCGCCGATCGCAGGCGTTCCGCTGGTGGTGCGCGTCGTCCGGCGCGTGAAGCTGGCGCGGAGCCTGGACGCGGTGGTGGTGGCGACGGACGACGGGCGGATCGCGGAGGCGGTGCGCGCGGCGGGCGGCGAGGCGGTGATGACGCGGCCGGACCATCCGTCGGGGACGGACCGGATCGCGGAGGCGGTGCGGGGGCTGGAGGCGGACGTCGTGGTGAACATCCAGGGCGACGAGCCGCTGATTGACCCGGCCCTGGTGGACGCGGTGGCGGGGGCGCTGGCGGATCCGTCGGCGGGCTTCGACATGGCGACGGCGGCGACGCCGATTTCGTCGGCGGACGAGCTGCACCGGCCGGATGTCGTGAAGGTGGTGACGGCGGCGGACGGCGCGGCGCTCTACTTCTCGCGGTCGCCGATCCCGTTCGTGCGCGGCGCGGGCGAGGGGTTCGGGCCGGTGGCGGGGGCGCATTGGCGGCACGTCGGGCTCTACGGCTATACGCGGCAGGCGCTGGAGCGCCTGGTGGCGACGCCGCCGTGCGCGCTGGAAAACCTCGAAAAGCTCGAACAGCTGCGCGCGCTGTCGCTGGGGATGCGCATCAAGGTCATTCCGACGGACCACTCGGGCGCGGGCGTGGATTCGCCGGACGACGTGCCGCGGGTGGAGGCGCTGCTGCGGCAGATGGGCATCGAGTAGGGGCGGGGGGCGGACCGCCTGCGGGCCCCGGCGACGATGCGCCGGGGCCTTTTTGCGCGTTTTATTTGCGCAGGATGGTGAGGCTGGCCTGGCCCTGGGTCTGGAGGTCGGAGCCATCGCGTGCGACGACGGTCAGGACGTGGGGGCCGGGAGGCAGGAAGGAAAGGTCGACGGGGTAGTCGATGGCATACTTTTCGGCGGTGCCAAGGTAGAACTGGAGGGTGGCGGCCTGGCGCTGCGGCTCGGGGAGGGTCTCGGGCCCGGAGAGGACGCGGGCGCCGATGTAGGGCGCGGCGGCGAGGCCCTTGGAGACGGCGACGGAGACGGGGAGGGGGGCGTTTCCGCGCTGCGCAATCGTCAGGAGGTCGCCTTCCGCGACGACCTGGAGGCGGTTTTCGGAGGCGGAGCGCAGGGTGAAGGCGAGGGATTGGACGGCGGCGTCGAGGTCTTCGCCGCGGGCGACGGTGTGGCGATAGGTGCGGTCGCCGAAGGTGATGGCGATCTCGTTGCCGGCGGGCGGCATGGGGCGGGCCATGGGGGTGTAGTGGCGGCCGTCGATGTAGAGGTCGAGGTAGGCCGCGGGGAGCCCGCGCGGATGGGCTTCGAGCTCGAGGCGCAGGTCCAGGGGGGCCCCGTCGGCGACGGCCGAGTTGGCGCGCGGGGCGGCGATGCGGACGGCGGGGGGCGCGGCGTAGGGGGCGCAGAGCGGGTCGCCGGCGAAGAGGCCCTGGAACGGGTTGGCGACGGACATGGCGAGCGCTTCGGCAAGGGTGAAGCCCCGGGCGACGTAGGCGGCCAGGCGCGCGTGGGGGAACTTGACGGTGAAGTTGCAGGGCTCGGAGACGGCGCCGTAGGAGGCGGTGGCGCCGAGGTCCAGCCAGTCCCAGACGCTGTTCTGCTTGAGGCAGGGGCGGGGCAGCTGGCCGCCGCAGCTGGTCAGGTGCTCGCCGATGGCGCCGGGCGCGAAGGCGATGTGCCCGTCGGGCCAGTTGGTCGGGAAGTAGCCCTGGCCGAGCGAGCAGGTGACGGGCGGCAGCGGCGGGTCGGAAGGCGCGATGGAGGGCGTCAGGATGCGGGCCGCCGGGACGCCGAGGCGGCGCAGCTGCAGGACGACGGGGGCGAACTGCGGGGTGCGGACGGCGCGCGCGGCATCGGGCGAGTCGGCGAGCACGAAGGAGGCTTCCGGGGCCTGGGCGTGGCCGGCGACGGCGCGGTCGACGACGGCCTTGGCGGTCTTGAGGTCGCGCGCGGTGAGGACGAAGGCGAGGGGGGCGGCAAGGGGGGAGTAGCCGGCGGTGGAGCTGAAGGCGCGGCCGGCGTCGTAGTAGCCGGAGCGGGAATCCTCGGCGATGAAGCAGGGGCCCTTGGCGTCGGCGGGGCGCGACTTGTAGCCATAGAAGAAGGCCGAGGTCAGGGCGTTGTCCTCGTCGACGCGGGTGGGGGCCTTCCAGCAGAAGACGACCAGCTGGATCTGCCCGCGCAGCCCGTGGGCCTCGATGTGCCGTTCGATGGGGCCCCGGATGCGGTCCTCGAAGTCCGCGAGCGAAATGGACTGCCCCGTGCCGAAGGGCAGGTCGACCTCGCAGCGGTGCGTGGCGGCGGGGATGCCGTGCCTTTCGAGGTAGTAGGCCCCGAGGGCGCGCGAGTCGCGGTCCCCGGCGTCGACGACCACGAGGGTCTGCAGCGGACCGATGTCGGCACGCGCCGCCGCCGCGCAGAGCAGCGCCGCCGAAACAAGCAGAAGGGGGATGGTGAGCCGTCGGTTCATCGCGCGGGACATTCTGCCATTTGCCGCGGACGGTTGCAAGCGCGCGGGGGAAAAAGGCGCCGCGGACGGGCGAACGCCGGAAATCCCCGATGTTTCGCCATGGGGCGACGCGGCGGCGGGGGAGGCGTTTTTTTGGGTTGGGGGGCGGCGTGCGGCGTGGTAGGATTGGGGCGCAACCCGTTGAACGATCCCTTGCGAGAGGCCCGTTATGATCCGAAAGTTCCCGTCGAAACGTTTTATCCGCCTGGCGGCCTGCCTGGCGGCGGCGTGCGCCGTGTGGGGTTGCGCGCGGAGCGGGGAGGAGCTGCAGGGGCGCCCGATGGCGGACCTGGTGCAGGAGGGGTGGACGGCGTATCGGCTGAACGAGTTCCATGACGCCATCCGGCTGTTCGAGGCGGCGCGTGCGGGGGCGGAGGAGGGGGGCGCGGACTGGGCGATGGCGACCTACGGCCTGGGGATTACCTGGGACCTGCAGCGCCCGGGCGAGGATCCGGCCAAGGCGACGGCGCTGTTCGAAGAGGTCCTGGCCAAGGCGCCGGATGCCGACGTGGCGCCCTGGGTGAAGCTGGCGCTGGTCCGCCAGAAGCACCTGGTGCCGGTGGGGCAGGAGCCGGACTACCCGGCGGTGGTGGCGGGCTTCGAGGAGATCATGCGGGACCATCCGGGGCACCTGGCGGCGAAGGAGGCGTTCCTCTATGTCGAGGGCATCCGGCTGTCGGACCTGACGGCCAGGTCGTCGCTCGTCGCGGAGTCGAACCTGCTGGCGTTCGTGGAGCGCGAGGACAAGGAGTTCGTGAGCCCGGCGTGGTCGCTTTTGACGGTGGCCTACGTGAACCTCGACGAGCAGGAGAAGCGCCTGCACGCGGAGGAGGAGTCCTTCAGGCACGTGGAGACGGACCCGAACGACCCGTCGGTCGAATACGCCTGGGCCTACTGGAACCTGGCGACGATCGCGGAGTTCGACGTGGGCGACTTCGAGAAGGCGCGCCACTACTACAACGAGCTGCTGAAGGCCTACCCGAACGACCTGCGGGTCCATGGATGCAAGGCGGCCCTGAAGCGGATGGACGCCATCGAGGCGAAGCTGCGGGCGGAGATTGCCGCGGAGAAGGAGGCGGCGCGATGAAGGCGTGGACGGCGGCCAAGGGCGTTTTCGGGTTTGTGCGGACCTACTTCGCGCTGCTGGTGGTGGCGGCGGTGTTCGCGTGGTCGGCGTGGAAGATCGCCTCCTACCGCGCGGCCCAGACGCCCCCGGGCGAGATCGTCATCCGCCTGGGGCACTGGCAGCTGGAGGGGAGCGTGCGCGAGGGCATCGACGAGATGGCGGCGCGCTACCGCAAGCTCCATCCCAACGTCAAGATCGTGCAGGACGCCATTCCCGAGTCGACCTACGGCCAGTGGGTGAGCACCCAGCTGATGGGGGGGACGGCGCCGGACCTGCTGCAGGTCGGCGGGCAGCTCCCCGGCAACATCTGGCTGAGCTACTACAACCGCTATTTCCAGCCGCTTTCGCGCTACGTCTACGCCCCGAACCCCTACAACGAGGGCACGGAGCTGGAAGGGGCGCCCCTGCGCCAGACCTACAAGGACGGCATGAAGACCGCCTATGTCGCCGAAATGCAGGAATACATGAGCGTCCCGCTCACCCTCTTCGGCACGCGCATCTTCTACAACAAGTCGCTCCTCCGCCAGCTGACGGGCCTCGACGAGGCCCCCCTCGACTACCGCGAGTTCCTCGCCGTCTGCGACAAGATCGCCCATTGCACGAACGCCGCGACCGGCAAGCCCTACGTCGCCATCGCCGGCTCGGCCTACCACTTCGGCCAGTGGGACCCGATGATGTTCTCGCCCGTGACCTACGGCTGCATGCGCAAGGCGGACTTCAACCGCGACGGGTTCGTGGGGAACGACGAAATGTACATCGCCTTCAAGACCGGCATGCTCGACTTCACCTATCCGCCCCTCGACGCGTGGCTGACGATGATTCGCGAGGTGACGGACTACTTCCAGACGGGCTACACGGGGCTGGGGCGCGACGAGGCGGTGTTCCTGTTCGCCCAGCAGCGGGCGGTCTTCATGACGACCGGCACCTGGGACGCCGGCTCCCTCATCCAGCAGGCCGATGGCGAGTTCGAGATCGGCGTCATGGACTTTCCGCTGCCCGCCGAGGACGACCCGTTCTACGGCGGCGTGGTCGAAGGCCGCGTCTACGAGTCGCCCGGCGTGGGCTTCCAGTTCGGCATCACCCGCTCCTCGAAGCATTTCGACGTGGCCCTGGACTTCCTGATGTTCCTGGCCTCGCAGTCCGGCAACGAGCAGCTCAACGGCATCATCGGCTGGATCCCCTCGATCAAGGGCACCGAGATCGTCCCCCTCCTGCGCGCCTTCGAGCCGCACCTCGAAGGGGTCTACGGCAACATCAACTTCGCCCTCGGCGGCAACACGACCGTGACCTGGGGCCAGCAGCTCGACCTCTACAAGGTCAACCAGGCCACCAAGCAGCAGTTCGCCGAAAAGTTCACCAAGTACTACCTCGAAAACGGCCTCAAGGACTTCCTGGAGCAGCAGAAGGACTGGCGGCGCGGCATCCAGCGCAACGACCAGTACCTTGCCGGCATCCGCGGCCGGGCGATCCTCGCCGACCAGTGCGCGGCGACGGCCACCGACCCCGAGGTGGCCGCCGAGGCGCGCCGCGAGGCCGAAAGCGCCTGGGTGCGCTACCGGGCCATTACCGCCTCGCGCCAGATCTGGGGCGAGCTGAACCACGCCCGCCAGCTGCGCACCATCTACTCCGACACCGCCCCCAACGGCGGCATCGGCCCCTACGAGTATTCGCCGAAGGTCCTCGAGAAGGTCAAGGCGCGCCTGCGCGAGGAAAAGTAGGGGGCCCGCGGGGGGCGGGGCGGCGCGAGGGGGCGCCGGCGGGGCGGGAGGCCTGGGGGGGGCGTCCGGGCCGGGCGGCC
>JAZQOP010000305.1:0-16248 GCA_045627965.1 Kiritimatiellia bacterium
GGGCTGTTGGTGCTGGTGCCCAGGGCGAGCGTCTCGAAGGCGTCGTTCAGGCCGTCGCCGTCGGAGTCGCCGGCCTCGAAGGCGGCGTAGAAGCGCACGATGCCGCGTCCGGGCGGGAAGCCGCTGTCGGCCAGGACGGCCTCGTCGCCGTTCGTCAGCGCGACGGTTCCAACGTATGTCCAATGGTTGCCGAACCCCGTCAAAGGCGGCTCGACGGCCTGCCAAAGGGTGTTCGTCCGGGTCTCGACTGCGTTTTCGTCGTTCGTGAACGTCACGGTTTGCGTCGAGGCGGCATGGAGCGGCCCGTAGGCAAAGACATCCAGCACAATGTCGTTCGTCCAGCGCAAGCCGACGCGGAAAGCCGGCGGATTCGTCGTAAAATCGGCGGCGGTCGAGACGAACATGTCAAGACCGGCGTCCGTGGCGCCGGGGGCCTCGCCGCCGTCGCGCAAGTCCGGGGGGCCGGACGCGCGCCGGGCCAGTTCTTCCTGCGCCGCGCGGTAGAGCGGCCAATCCAGCTCGTCCACCAGCGAACCGGCAAGCGTCACGCCGGCCGATTCGCCTTTGGCGAAATCCGTCGCCCCGCGCCACAATTCGGCCCCGGCGGCATCGCGCAGGACGGTCGCCCCGCCGATGCGTTCCGCAAAGAACGGGACCCGGTCCGTCGCCAGGTCGCGCACCGACGGCGCGTAGTCCCATGTGGAGCCGAATGCCTCCCACGCGGCAGGCCGGGGGCCGATGTCCTGGACGAAAGGCGCATCCCCGGGCGTCATGCGGCGGAAGCGGTTCCGTTCGATTTCCAGCTGTTCCGCCATGTCCTCCTCCCCGAGCATGACGGCGGGCGACGAAGCATCGGACGGCGCCCCGTCCGCCGTGCCCAAGCCCCATGCGCCGGTCCCGGCGAGACCTGCCGCCGCGACCAGGACGGCCCAAAAGAGGTGAAACTTGCGCTTCATGGGCGGATTCCCTAGCACAGGCGCCGCGGATTGTCAAGCGGCCGCAGGGAAAAGGCAGGCGTCAGGGAAAACGTGCAAAAAACCGAATGTTTCGCCGGAAGATCGCGCGGCTTCCAGTCCTCCCAGGCCGTCCAGCTTGGCAGGAGACGCCCGTTGGCCTTCGGCGCCGGCATTGGGCTTGCATGCGGTTTTTTCTTCCGCGCGGCCCACCCGGAGGCCGGGCCCTACCGAACCCGACTTTCCAGCCGTCCCGTTCGGCTCCCCCTGCGTTCCCTCGCATCCCCGCCTTCTAACCACTAGCCGCTAGCCGCGCTCCTGCCGCTTCCAGAGGCAGGCCGACATCGGCGGGAGGACGCCGACGTCGCCCGTCCCGTGCGGTCCGTCGCTCCAGAAGACCGGGCGGACCGGTTCCGGGAGCAGGACGGCCTCGCCCGAGACGTTGACGACGGCCACGAGCGTCTCGCCGTCGAAATGGCGGGCATAGCGGATGGCCCGGGGCGACGGCGCCGAGAGGAAGTCGAACGAGCCGCGCCGAAGGGCGGGATGCTCCGCGCGGAGGGCGCACAAGGCCCGGTAGTAGCGCCAAAGGTCGCCGGCGTCGCTCCCGTCCTCCGGCCAGGCCATCGGCTGGCGGCAGCATGGGTCGTTCGCGCCGGACATGCCGAACTCGGTCCCGTAGTAGACCATCGGCGCGCCGGGCCCCGTGAACTGCCAGAACGCCGCCAGGCGAAGGCGCCGCAGGCTGTCCGCGGACGGGGCGCGGGTCGAAAGGCCCGGGTTCGATGACAGGCGTGCGAAATGGAAGTAGGGATCCCAGGACTCGAAGGGCGGGGCGGCGTTCTCCAGGAGCGTCAGGATGCGCCCCGTGTCGTGCGAATCGAGCAAATTCTGCATGGCCAGGAGCGTATCGGCATCATGCCGGGCCCGGAGGCGTTCGATGCGCCGGGCGAACTCCTCGGCGGAGATGGCGTCGGCATGCGGGGTGAAGAACGCCAGCGTCGGGTAGAGCCATTCGTAGTTCATCACGGCGGAAAACTCGCCGGGGCGCGCGTAGTCCTGCGCCGGGCCGACGATTTCGCCGGTCGTGTAGGCTTCCGGGCAGAGGGCCCGGACATGGGCGTGCCAGGCCCGCCAGAACGGATGCGGCAGGCAGTAGGCCACGTCGAGGCGCCAGCCGTCGATGCCGCGCCGCGGGCGGCCGTCCGGCGCGGGGCGCATCCAGCGGGTCGTAACGTCCAGGATGTAGCGCAGGGGGCCCGGCGCCAGCGTCTCGGCGTCGCGGCGGAAATTCGGCAGCGAGGCGTTCGGCCCATCCCAGGCGTTGTAGTCGAAAGAGCCGTCGCCGTGCCAACGGACGACGTCGAACCAGTCGGCATAGGGCGATGCCCGCCCCTTCGCCAGCAGGTCCCGGAAGGCGAAGAACCGCCGTCCGCAATGGTTGAAGACGCCGTCAAGGATGACGCGGAAGCCAAGCGCATGGGCCTCGTCGAGGAAATCCAGCAGGAGGCGGTCGGCCGCCGTCCAGACCCAGGTGGACGGGTCCTCCGACTCGCCGGCGGCCGCCAGGAGCGCCAGGTCGCCGGCGCGGTCGGGACCCAGCGTCGGGTCGACATGGTGCAGGCAAGCCGCGTCATACTTGTGCAGCGAGGGCGCCTGGAAGACCGGGTTCAGATAGAGCGCGTTGACGCCCAGCGACCGCAAATAGGGCAGCTTTTGGCGCACGCCGAGCAGGTCGCCGCCGGTCCTCCGGTGGAAGACCGTGTCGAAGAACGCCGGCGGCGGCGTGCCGGGCGCCCCCCACTCGTCGGGCGCATACCAGGGGCGGTTCCACGGACGGACCGCCCAGTTCGGGAAGCGGTCAAGCGGCACCCCCGCGTCCTGCGCCGTCGGATTCGACTCCGGGCACCCGTTGCAGAAACGCTCCGGAAAAATTTGGTACCAGACGGCGTCAGCCGCCCACGACGGGACGTTCGCGGAGGCCATGGTGCCTACGCCTTCGCCGGGACGAAGCGCTCGCCGACCGGGCTCTCCGGCGCCGTCGCCAGCGCCACCAGGCGGGCCAGCGCCGCGGCGGCCCCCGGCTCGCCCTCGGCCGGCGCAAACGCGGCACATTCGGCCCCCGTCGGCCGCGCGTAGGGCCCCGCCTTGGCCTCGAAAAAGACCGTGTCCGGCGCCAGGCAGCACCACCCGTGGAGGACGCCCGCCGGAATCGTCGCGACGTCGCCAGGCCCCAGCACGAACCGCGCCAGGACCGTCCCCTGCGCATCGAACTCCAGCAGCCCCATCCGGCCGTGCAGGACGACGACCGACTCGTCCTTCGTCGGGTCCGAATGGGCATGCGGCTGGACATACGAGTCCGGCTGCATGGCGTTGAAGATGCGATGCACGGCGGCATCCTGCGAAGCGTGCAGGCAATGGCTCTGGCGGCGGCGCGGCACCGTGGCGGCCTTTTCGGCAAGCGTGCGGCAGAAATCAGCGCCGTGGACCTGGATGGCGGGGGTCTGGGACATGGTTCAATCCTCCGCCCCCCACTATGCCACAGACGGCCCGTCCTGAAAAGCCCGAACCGGCGCCCCCGCGCAAAACGGCGGGGCCGGGGACGCCCCGCCCCGGGGCCGGCCGGTCCACCTTGGCGCAGGCCAGGGACAAAAAAACGGCCCCGTGCACCGCACGAGGCCGCCCCAAAACGGCACTAGGGCACGTTCTTGATCAGCTGCG
Organism: Kiritimatiellia bacterium; assembly: GCA_045627965.1. Classification (GTDB taxonomy): domain Bacteria; phylum Verrucomicrobiota; class Kiritimatiellia; order CAIQIC01; family Lenti-01; genus RGIG3636. The sequence continues at coordinate 3,675 of JAZQOP010000305.1, forward strand.
TCCCGCTGTTGGCCCCGAAGAGCAGGGGCCACTTCTCGACGGGGATTTCCTTGGCGCCGGTCACGCGGGCCGGGATGCCTTCCACGCTCACCGTGCGCTTGCGGAAGAACCACAGGAACCCGGTGTGGCGCTCTTCGGTGAAGCGCGGCGCCAGCAGGATGTCCGCACCGCTGGCGTTGCAGGCCTCATACACGGCCGCCTCGCGCAACGGATCGCGGAAATGGAAGAAGCCTTTCGTCTCTTCGTTGGCCTCCGAGGAGAAGAAGTTCGGCCACGACGCCGGAATGAACCAGAACACCACCGACGACTTCGCCGAGCCCTTGGCTTTCGCCCCCGGCATCGTCTCGACCGTCGGCTTGAACTTGGCATCGACCATTTCCGCGCCCATGCCCGCCGTGTAGTGGTCCTGCCAGACGCTTGTGCAACCCGTGCCCAAGCCGATCGTCAGCGCCAAGGCCGCCAGCCAGGAGGCCTTGTCCAACCTTTTCCCATTCTCTTTCATCTCTTCTCCTATTGTCGTGTTGTATCGTCTTGCCGTCCGAACCGTTCGGGCGGTCCCAAATGCGGCGGCGCATGCGGCCGGAGCCGCCGCGCCCGTCGGCGCCGGACGCTCCGGGGAAGTCCGACGCCTCTACATCCATACTCGCGCCGCCCCTCCGGAATCTTTCACCAAGGCCATGTTTTTTCCGGACAAGGGCGGCACAGGGACGAGCGGGGGGGGGGGCGAACGGCGCGGCAACGAGGCGCGGGGCGAACGGGGGGCCGAAGGGCCGACATTTGGAAACATGGGGCTTTGCCCCCCGTCGCGGGCCGCTCGGAGATCGGCCCCTGCCGAATTCGCCTTCCCGGCGGCATTCATTCGGCTTTTCGTGCGTTCCCTCGCATGATTTCCGCATCCGCGCCGAAAGCGGCATCTGGCAAACGGCGACTTTCAGGGGGGGGCTTTTCTCGGCTTGCCCTCGCGGGTTTCGGAGGGTATCCTCGCGGCCATGGACTCTCCAGCACAATCCCCTGCCCCGGCCCCGGGCGACCTTCGCGCCGTCCGCCGCGCCATCTGGGCCTTTCTTTGCAACGCCGGCTCCTGCAACGGCTGCGACATCGAAAACGTCGCCATGGTCACGCCCCGCTACGACATCGAGCGCCTGGGCATGAAGGTCGTCGGGTCGCCGCGCCACGCCGACGCCCTGCTCGTCACCGGCCCGATCACCCGGAAGATGGCGCACCGCGTCCGCCGCGTCTATGACCAGATGCCCGGGCCCAAGGTCGTCATGGCCGTCGGGACCTGCGCCGTCTCCGGGGGCGTCTTCTACGAGTCCTACACGCTCGAAGGGCCGCTCGACCGGATCCTGCCCGTCGACGTCTACGTCCCGGGCTGCCCGCCGCGCCCCGAGGCCATCATCCATGGTGCCGCCCTCGCCATCGCCAAGCTTGAAAAGCTTGCCGCCGGCGAACCGCGCGAACCTGTCGCCGCCATCGCCGTTCCCGACGACGGCGAGCAATCCGCCGAACCCGCCGCGGCGTCCGACGCCGCCTCCTCCGAATCCGCTTCCGCCCCCGAGGTCCCCGCCCCATGAACCCGCACAAGCCCTGGATTCCCGATTCCCGCGTCGCCACGCCCACCCCCATCCCCTCGGCCGACGACGTCCTCGCCGCCCTGAAGGCCGCCGCCGGCGCCGACTACCTCGACGGCGCCGTCCGCGAATGGACCGAAGGCGGCACGCCCGAATCGCCGGCTCCCGCCTTCCGGCAGGTCTGGATCCGCATCCGGCGCGACGCGATTCGTGCGGTGGTCCAGCGGCTCATCGCCATCCAGTTCCCGCACCTGGTCGTCGTCGGCGCGACCGACCTGGGCGACACCATCGAGCTGCCCTACGTCTTCCGCATCCTGCCCACGCCCGGCGGCCGCACCGACACCCTTGTGACCATCGCCGCCGTGCTGCCCAAGTCCGACCCGTCCATCGACACCCTGTCCGACCTCATCCCCGGCATCCTGATGGGCGAGCGGGAAAAGCAGGAAATGATGGGCGTCGTCGTCCGCAACATTCCCGATCCGCGTCGGATGTTCCTGCCGGAGGACTTTCCCGAAGGCGTCTATCCCTGGCGGCGCGACGAGACGGGCATTCCGCCCGAAGGCATCCACGCGCTGTGGGCGCACAACCGTCCCGAATAGCCTTGGAAGCGCACGGACCGCCCTGCGTGCCGGCGATGTCCGGCGGCATCCTGCCCGCCCGTCCCAGCCTGCGGGATCTGAGGGAGGCGCGCGTCGGGCTGGCCCTTGGCTCCGGCGGGGCGCGGGGCTGGGCCCATCTGGGCGCGTGGGCGGCGCTGGGCGAATACGGCATTGCGCCGTGCTGCATCGCGGGCACGTCCATGGGGGCGCTGGTCGGCGCCTTTTTGGCGGCCGGGCGCTACGAACAGCTTCTTGAAGCCACGCGCCTGATGTCCACCTGGCGGAAGGCCCTGGCGTTCTTCTTCGAGGTCTCGCCGTCCGTCGCCGGCATCACGAAGGCCCGGCGCGTCATGCATGCCGTCGAGGACCTCCTGGGCGTCGAGACCTTCGAGGAGCTCCCCGTCCCCTTTGCCTGCGTCGCGACGGACCTGCGCACGGGCGACCCCGTCGTCCTGTCCAGCGGGCCGCTCGTCCCGGCGATACGCGCCTCGATCGCCATCCCGGGCATCTTCACCCCGGTCGAGCTTGGCAGCCGGACCCTCGTCGACGGCGGGCTTGTGGACCCCGTCCCGGTCGGCGCGGCCCGGAAGCTGGGCGCGGGGCGCGTCATCGCCGTGGACGTGTCGGCCGACGCCATCTCCACCCCGCCCGTCCTGCCGCGCCCCTTCCCCGTCGATGGCGCGCCGAACATCGTCATGCGGGCCATCCGCATCGCCGAATCGCAGATTGCGGCCGCGGCCCTGCGCGCCGATCCGCCGGACCTCCTGGCCACGCCGGCGCTCGGGCACATCGGGACGCTCGACTTCCACCGCTCCGCCGAGGCCATCCCCGTCGGGCACGACACCCTGGCCGCGCTCCTACGCGCCCTTCCCGGCGGCTGAAACCTGAAACGCGCGGGGGGGCGTTTTTCGCCTATGAAAGGCGGGGCGCGGGTGCTATGATGGCGTGCGAACGGCAACGCAGGGCCGGAAGGAAAACATGGAAAGGATGCGGGACATGGGAGCCAAGAGGGCGGTCGTCTTCGCCTACAACAACATCGGATGCGTCGGCCTCGAAGCCTTGCTGCGGGCCGGCTGGGAGGTGGCGGCCGTCTTCACGCACGTGGACGACCCGTCCGAAAACGTCTACTTCCGCTCCGTGGCGCGCCTGGCGGCCGAGAACGGCATCCCGGTCCATGCCCCCGACGACCCGAACCACCCCCTGAACCTGGCCCGCGTCCGCGAGCTCAGGCCCGATGCGATCTTTTCCTTCTACTACCGCAAGATGCTGTCCCGGGAGCTGCTGGACATCGCGCCCCTCGGCGGCTTCAACCTCCACGGCTCGCTCCTGCCGGCCTATCGCGGGCGCTGCCCGGTCAACTGGGTCCTCGTCAACGGCGAGCGCGAGACGGGCGTGACCCTCCACCGCATGACGGCCCGGCCCGACGCCGGCGACATCGTCGCCCAGCGCGCGGTGCCGATCGCGGACGAGGACACGGCCTTCAGCCTCCAGGCCAAGTGCGCCGAGGCGGCCCGCGTCCTGCTCGACGAGGTGCTGGCGGACTTCCCCGCCCGGGTCGCCGCCGCCCGCCCGCAGGACGAAAGCCGCGCCTCCTACTTCCACGGCCGCACGCCCGCCGACGGCCGGATCGACTGGGCGAAGGGCGCCCGCGAGATCCGCAACCTCGTCCGCGCCGTCACCCAGCCCTATCCCGGCGCCTTCGCCTTCTACGCCTCCAGGCGCTTCACGGTCTGGGCCGCGGAGCTCGTCGGCGACGGCGCCCCGCCCGCGGCCGCCCCCGGCACCGTCCTCTCGACGGCCCCGCTGGTCGTCGCCTGCGGGACCGGGGCTCTCCGCATCGCCTTCGCCCAGATGGACGGCGGCCCCTACCTCTCCGGCGCGCAGTTCGCCGCCGAGGCCGGCCTGGCCGTCGGCTCCCGCCTTGCCTCCTGCGAGGCCCCCCCCCGCAAGGCCCCCGTCCGCGTCCTGATCCTCGGCGTGAACGGCTTCATCGGCAGCCACCTCGGCGCGCGCCTGCTGCAGGAGCCGGACATCGAAGTCTACGGCATGGACCTCCGCTCGAACTACCTCACGGACCTCCTCCCCGACCCGCGCTTCCATTTCTGCGAGGGCGACATCGAAATCAACCACGAGTGGGTCGAATACCACATCCGCAAGTGCGACGTCGTGCTGCCCCTGGTGGCCATCGCGACCCCGATCGAATACACCCGCAACCCGCTCCGCGTCTTCGAGCTGGACTTCGAGGCGAACCTGCGCATCGTCCGCCTCTGCCACCGCTACGGCAAGCGCATCGTCTTCCCCTCGACCTCCGAGGTCTACGCCATGTGCGACGACGAAAGCTTCGACGAGGACCGCTCCCGCCTCGTCCTCGGTCCGATCCGCAACCAGCGCTGGATCTACTCCTGCATCAAGCAGATGCTCGACCGCGTCATCTGGGCCTATGGCACGAAGGGGCTGCGCTTCACCCTCTTCCGCCCGTTCAACTGGATCGGCCCCAAGCTCGACTCGCTCGATTCGGCCCGCCTCGGCAGCTCGCGCGTCATCACCCAGTTCATCCTCAACCTCGTGCGCGGCGACCCGATCCTCCTCATCGACGGCGGCAGCCAGCGGCGATGCTTCACGGACGTCGGCGACGGCGTCGAATGCCTCTACCGCATCATCCGGAACGACGGCGGCCGTTGCGACGGCAAGATCATCAACATCGGCAACCCCGACGGCGAGATGAGCATCCGCGGCCTGGCCGAGGCGCTCGTCGCCGAGTTCGACGCCCATCCCCTGCGCAGCCGCTTCCCGCCGTTCGCCGGCTTCCGCGAGGTCGAAAGCTCGGCCTACTACGGCCAGGGCTACCAGGACTGCCTCCACCGCCGCCCCAGCATCCGCAACGCCGCCCGCTACTGCGACTGGGCCCCGCAGGTCCCCTTCGCCCGCTCCGTCGCCGCCACCCTCGACTTCTTCCTCCGCGAGACCGACGCCCGCCCGACGATGGACCTGCTGCCGTGAACGCCATCCCTTTCAACAGGCCCTTCCTGGCGGGCCGCGAAAAGGAATACGTCCTGGCGGCGATCGACTCCGGCAACCTCAAGGGCGGCGGCCCCTTCACCCGCCGGTGCCACGAGCTCCTGGAGGCGCGCTACGGCTTCGCCAAGTGCCTCCTGACGACCTCCTGCACCGACGCGCTGGAGATGGCGGCGCTCCTGTCCGGCGTCGGGCCCGGCGACGAGGTGATCGTCCCGGCCTACACCTTCGTCTCGACGGCGCTGGCCTTCGCGCGGCAGGGCGCGACGATCGTCTTCGCCGACAGCGAGGCGCGGACCCCGGACATCGACGCGGCCGCCCTGGAGGCGCTCGTCACCCCGCGCACCCGCGTCGTCGTCCCGGTCCACTACGCCGGCATGGCCTGCGACATGGACGCGATCATGGACGTCGCCGCCCGCCACGGCCTGCTGGTCGTCGAGGACGCGGCCCAGGCCCTCGACGCCTACCACGTCGGGCGCGACGGCCGCCGCCGCCCGCTCGGCTCGATCGGGCACCTCGGGTGCTTCTCCTTCCACGAGACGAAAGGCATCCATTCCGGCGAAGGCGGCATGCTCGCGGTCAACGACGCGCGCTTCGTCCGGCGCGCCGAGATCCTCTGGGAGAAGGGGACGAACCGCATGGAGCTCGTGCGCGGCGAAGTGAACAAGTATGGCTGGGTCGACGTCGGCTCCTCCTTCCTGCCCACCGAGATGGTCGCCGCCTTCCTCTGCGCCCAGCTGGAGGCCATCGACGACATCCAGGCCCGGCGCACGGCCGCCTGGGACGCCTACCGCGACGCGCTCGCCCCCCTGGCCGCCCCCGGCCTCTTCGACATTCAGCGCCTCCCCCCCTTCGCGACGAACAACGCCCACATGTTCTACCTCGCCTTCCGCGACCGCCCCCTGCGCGAGACGTTCCTGGCCGACATGAAGGCCTGCGGCATCGGCGCCTGCGCGCACTACCTCTGCCTGCACGACTCCGCCTACGCCGCCGCCCGCGGCCGCCCCGTCCCCCGCCCCAACGCCGCACGCTGGCCCGCCACCATCGCCCGCCTCCCCCTCTTCCCCGGCCTGCCCACCGGCGACGTCGCCGGGGCCATCGCCGCCTGGGCCCGCCGCCAGGCCGAAGGACGCGCCCCGTGAAACTCGGCCTCCGCATCGACGTCGACACCCTGACGGGCACGAAGGTGGGCGTCCCCCGCCTCCTGCGCCTCCTCGACCGCCGCGGCATCCGCGCCGCCTTCTTCTTCTCCGTCGGCCCGGACAACATGGGCCGCCACCTCTGGCGCCTCTTGAAGCCGAAGTTCCTCGTCAAGATGCTCCGCACCGACGCCGCGGGCCTCTACGGCTGGGACATCCTCCTGCGCGGGACCTTCGGCCCGGGGCCCTCCATCGCCCGCCGCGCCGCCGGAGCCATCCGCGACGCCGCCCGCGCCGGCCACGAAATCGGCGTCCATGCCTGGGACCACCACCGCTGGCAGGCGACCGCCGACCGCATGGGCGAGGCCGAGGCGCGGGACCACCTGGCCCGCGCCTGCGAAACGCTCGCCGGGCTGGCCGGGCGCGCCCCCGAATGCTCGGCCGCGCCAGGCTGGAAGTGCACCGAGGCGATCCTCCTGGCCAAGGACTCCTTCGGCTTCCGCTACAACACCGACTGCCGCGGCCCCGGCGGCCCGTTCCGCCCCGTGGCGGCCGGCCACGCCCTCCGGACGCCCCAGATCCCCGGCGGCATCCCGACCTACGACGAGCTCATGGGCCGCGACGGCTTTTCGCGCCAGAACTACAACCGCCGCCTCCTGGACCTGATCGCCGCCGGCGACGCCCGCCTCCTGAACATCCACGCCGAAGCCGAGGGCGGCATCGCCTTTGGCCTTTTCGAGGACTTCCTGGAACGGGCCGGCGCCGAAGGCATCCGCTTTGCCGCCCCGGGGGAGCTTTTGCCGGACGACCTGGCCGCGCTGCCGGCCAGGCGGATCGCCCAGGGCACGGTCCCCGGGCGCGAAGGGACCCTGGCCGTCATCGCCGAAAAGGAGGAGCCATGCTGATCCATGCCATCGAGTTCACGACCTTTACCGCCCTCCTGCTGGCCGCGACGGGCCTGCTGGGCATGGCGCTCCTGCCCCGGCGGCTGGCGGAGTCGGAGCACCGCCTTTCGCTCTTCCTCCTCTGCCCCCTGCTGGGCGCCGCCGCCTGGATCGCCCTGTCGGTCGCCCTCGCCCCGCTCGTCGGCCTCACGCGCCCCTTCGTGGCCGGCCTGGCGGCGCTCTTCGCCGGCTGGGTCGCCTTCCGACGGCGCCGCCTCTTCCTGCCGGCGCCGGGCCGCTGGCTCTGGCCCTCGCTCGCCGCCCTGCTCCTTCTCGTAGGCCTTTGCGGCGCGCTCCTGATGCCGCGCGAAATCGACGGCGCCATCTACTTCGTCCCGTCGATGTACGACCACGTCAAATGCATGATCGTCCGCTCGATCCAGGAATTCGGCCTGCCCCCCATCAACCCCTGGCTCGCCGACGGCGGCACGCCGGTCCAGATGGCCTACTACTACGGCTTCCACGCCTGGGCGGCCCAGCTGATGATGCTGACGGGCGCCGGCAGCCTCTTCGTCGAGATCGCCATGACCCTCGCGACGGGCGTCATCTGCACCCTGGCGACCGCCGGCCTGGCCGGGCTGCTCTGCCCCTCGAAAAAGGGGCTCGCCATCGCCCTGGCAACCCTCCTGACGCTCTTTGCCGACCGCCTGGACGTCCTCCGCGCCCTCCTGCCGGACGCCGTCACCTCCCTGCCGGGGCGGGACTTCTGCTCCTACTGGCCCTTCGTCGACAACATCATCTGGTCCCCGCAGCACGTCATCGCCGCCACCCTGGTCCTGGCGGTCGCGTGGCTCTATCTGCACATGCTGGCGCTGCCGGACAGGCGGTCCGCCATTCCGTTCGCCCTGCTGGTCGCCCTCCTCGCGTCCGCTGCCGCCATGGCCTCGGTCTACGCCGGGTGCCTCGCCCTCGCCTTCATGGGCCTGCTGGTCGCGGGCTTCGTCGCCGCCGACCGGAAGTTCCGCCAGGACTTCCTCCGCCAGCTGCCCGCCCAGGCCCTGGCGATCGCCGTGGCGGCCCTCCTCTCGGCCGCCTACCTCCTCTACCTCTTCCAAGGCCAGTCCGGGAGCGCCGCGCCGCTGGCGTTCGGCCCCGACCCCTGCTACGACACCGCCCGCGGGCATGCCGGCCTCCTCGCCATCTTCCTGAACTTCTACCTCTACGTCCTTCCCTGGCGCACCGGCCTCCCCTACCTCCTCGCCCCCGCCGCCTTCTGCATCCCCGGCGTCCTGCCGCGCAACCGCCGGATGGCCTTCCTCGGCCTCTTCACGGCGCTCTCGCTCCTCTGCCCGTTCGTCCTCCATTCCACCTTCTACACCAACGATTTCGGCTGGCGCTTCATCCAGCCGGCCCTCCAGATGCTCATGGTCTTTTCGGGCCTGCTCCTGGTCCGCCTCTCCGAACGCCGCGGGGGCTGGCTCCCCGTCCTCCTCCTCCTGGCCGCCGCCTTCTTCTCGGGCACCGCCCGGGTCGAGCAGCTCTCCTGCCTGCGGAACGCCCCAGGGACGAGCCGGGCCCTCGCCCGCGCCGTCCCGGGCTGGGAGGCCGTCCGCCGCATCGCCGGGCCGCGCGAGATGGCCCTTTCGAACCCCGCCGGCTTTGCCGCCATCGGCGGCGCCAAGAACGTCGCCGAGACGACCAACCTCTTCCTGTCGCTCTTCGCCGAACGCAACGCCCCGATCGGCGACCTGGTCTTTGCGCAGTGCTATTCGGAGTTCTACGACAAGGACAAGCTCAGGAGCCGCTTCGACCGCGTGACCGGCATCTTCCGCGGCGGCCCCTCCGCCGGCGATGCCGACTACCTGGCCGACGACCTGAAGGTCAAGGCGATCCTCGTGACCGCCGAGGACGGGCTCTTCCAGGACCCCGGCGCCCTCGCCTCGCGCTACAGGCTGGCCGAGGAGGCGGACGGCTACCAGGTGTATGCCCTGGAGGAAGGGGGCGAACCATGACGGACGCCCTCGCCGCCCCCGCCCCCCCCAAGCCGGCCCGCCTGTTCGAGTTCGACCTCCTGAAGACGTTCCTCATCTTCGCGATGGTCTCCTCGCACTCCCTGGAGGAAATCTTCAGCCGCCAATACGCCGATTTCGCCTTCTGCGCCCACACGGCCTTCTCCGTCGCCATCGAGGATTTCCTCTTCTTGCCCGGCCCGCTCGGCTTCATGGCCGCCATGGGCGCCCTGATGGTCCTGGCCGCCCCGCGCCCCCCGGCGCAATGGATCCGGCGCGGCATCGTGCTCCTCCTCGTCTGGCTGCTGCTGAACGTCCTCCGGGCGCTCCCGCCGGCCCTGCTGGCCTCGGGCGGCGACCGCGCCGCCTTCCAGACCTGGCTGTTCACCTTCGTCTTCGTCAACGACATCCTCTTCTTTGCGGGCCTGTTCTTCCTGTTTGCGGGGTTCCTGCGCCGCCTCGGGGCGACGACCGCCGGCGTGCTCGCCGTCTCGTCGCTGCTCTACGGCGCGTCGCTCTTCGTCGGCGACATCGGCCCGGCCGTCCCGGCCGCGCTCCATCCCGTCCTGGCCGGATTCATCCATGCGGGCTCCCTGTCGGTCTTCCCGTTCCTCTCCTGGGCGATCATCCCGGCGCTCGGCATGGCCTTCGGCGAGCTGCTCGCCCGGTCCCGCGAGCGCCGCACGTCCCTCTACGTCGCCATCGCCTGCCTCTCGGCGGCGCTCCTGGCCGCCCTCCTGCCGGCCCTGCGCGCCAACGGCCTCCTGGACGGCGAGGCCCTCCTCGAAATGCGCGGCAACCCGATCGGCCTGCACGCGAACGGGCCGCTGCCCCTGGCGTGCTCGATCGGCTTCTTCGGGCTGCTCCTGTCGGCCTGCCATTTCCTGGCCCCCCTGCTGCGCCGGGGCCGCGTCGGGGCCGCCATCACCTATCTTGGCAGCCGCCTCCCCCTGATCTACGTCGTCCAGTGGGTCCTGATCCCGCTGGTGGCGCTGGCCCTCCGGGGCCGCCTCGCCCCCCTGCCCGACTGGGCGCTCGCCCTCTCCTGCCTGGCCATCGCCGCGGCGAGCGCCGCGATCGCCGAAGCCTGCGCCCGCCTCTGGAGGCGCCTCCATGCCTGACGCCCCGGTCCCAGCCTCGGTTTCGCGCCGGATTTCCGTCCTCCGCTGGCCGGCCTGCCTCGTCGTCGTCCTGGTGCATATGCTGCAGACCTTCCTGTTCACGGACGACTTCCCCGCCTCCACCGGCCTCCTCCTCCACCTGGGCCCCTCCTTCCATTGGGCGGCCTCATGCATCTACGGCACGGTCGTCATCGGGATCGTCCCTCTCTTCTTCCTCTTCTCGGGCTACCTCCACTTCGCACGCCCGCGGCCCTATCCCGAAGCCCTGCGCCGCCGCCTCCCCCGCCTCCTCGTCCCCATGGCGCTCTGGACGGCCTTCTTCTGCGCCCTGGCCCTGGCGATCGCCCCCTTCGCCGGCCTCTCCCCTCGCTACGACTTCCTCTTTTCGGCGGACCCCGCCCGCTGGTTCACCTGCCTGGTCGGCGACTATTCCGCCCCCTTCGAGCCCGGCATCTGCTGCCCGACCGTCTACCAGTTCTGGTATCTGCGCGACCTGGTCGTCCTCGTCCTCCTCGGCCCCCTCCTCCGGGCGGCCCTGCGCCGCTGCCCCCTCGTCTTCTTCGTCCTGGCATGCGCCTGCGCGTTCGGCGGATGGCGCCCCCTGATCGTCGGCTGCAACTCCCTCCTCTTCTATTCGCTCGGCGCCTTCTGCGGCATGCGGAAGATCGACTTCTTCGACCTCGTCGACCGCCACTGCCCCTGGCTGCCGCTCCTGCTGGCCATCGCCGTCCAGGCCGTCGCCATCGGCCGCGGCGACGACCCCTTCCTCGACGCCATGCCCGGCTGCTTTTTCACGGTTTTCGCCTTCCTGAAGGCCTCCGCCGCGCTCGTCGCCGACGAACGGCGCCATGCGTTCCTGCATCGCATGGACCGCCAGTCCTTCTTCATCTACTGCGCCCATGGCGGCAGCTTCGCCGGCGCGCTCTTCCTGCTCACCGCGGCCGTCCTGCCCTACGAGCGCCCCGGGATGGTGTTCCTCGGCATCGTCGTCCTCTTCGTCCTGGACGCCGGCTTCTGGACGGGGATCGGGCTCCTTCTCGAACGCCGCGCCCCGCGGCTCTTCGCCCTGCTGACCGGAGGAAGACGATGAACGCCACGCCTGCAGGCCCCCCCGCCCCCCTCCTTTCGGTCGTCGTCCCCGTCTACAACGAGGAAGGCAACCTCCCCGCCCTCCTCGGCCGCACCCTGGCGGCCCTCTCCCGCCTCCCCGTCCCCGCCGAGCTCGTCCTCGTCGACGACGGCAGCGCCGACGCCTCCCCCCGCCTCATCGCCGATGCCGCCCGCGCGCACCCCGGGCGGGTCGTCGCCGTCCTCAAGCCCCGGAACGAGGGCCAGCACCCGGCCATCCTGTCCGGCTTTGCCGCCGCCCGCGGGCGCCTCTTCGTGACGCTCGACGCCGACCTCCAGAACCCGCCCGAGGAAATCGCACGCGTCTTCGCCGAGCTCCAGGACGGGGCGGACGTCGTCGGCACCATCCGGCGCAACCGCCAGGACGCCTTCTTCCGGCGCTTCGCCTCCGCGGCGGTCAACCTGCTCGTCCGCGCGGCATGCCGCGGCGCCGCCATGCACGACTACGGCTGCATGCTCCGCGGCTACTCCCGCGACATCGTCGACCGCCTCCTCGCCGCGCCCGCCCAGGCCCGTTTCATCCCCCTCCGCGCCATGGTCTTCGCGCGCCATCCGGTCGAAATCGAGGTCTCTCACGCCGAACGCACCTCCGGCACCTCGAAATACGGCTTCCCGCAGCTCGTCCGCCTCTTCGGCAACCTCTTCCTGACCCTCTTCCCCCCCTCGCCGTCCTGGAGCCCCTTCCTGCGCTTTGCGACGTCGGGGCTCCTCTCCTTCGGCGTCGACCTCGCCCTCTTCCATCTGCTCGTCGACGTCGTCTTCCATTGGCGGTCGCCCGCCCACGAGATCTTCTGGGGCACCCTCGTCGCGCGCATCCTGTCGAGCATCCTCAACTACGCCCTGAACCATCGCGCCGTCTTCCGTTCCGACGCCCCCCACGCCACCGCCCTCCTGCGCTACTACATCCTTTGGGGCCTCCTGCTCCTGGCCTCCTCGCGCCTGGTCATCTGCGCCACCGCCCTCTGGCCCGAACTCCACCCCACCGTCGCCAAGATCCCCGTCGACCTGGCCCTCTTCCTCGCCAGCTACGTCATCCAGCGCGGCTGGGTCTTCCGCCGCTAGCCCCATCCCCACCCCCGCCCGGCGGGTAAACCGTTCCACCGCCCCC
>JAZQOP010000306.1:0-2244 GCA_045627965.1 Kiritimatiellia bacterium
CGCGGCGCTGGAGCAGGGCGGGGCGCTGGTGTCGGGCGTCCTGCCCGGGCTGCCGGCGGCGGCGGCGTCCTGGCGCGCGGCGCTGGAGGCCAACGGGGGGCGCGTCTGCTACGACGTGGCGGAGGCGGAGGCCGTGGCGCAGGGGGGCGGGCGGATCGATGTCAAGGGCGTCAAGGCGGGCCTTGGCGGCTACTGGGTCGAGCTGTCGGGCCGCGTGGAGCTGGCGCAGGGGACGCTGGCGCTGTCGGGCGTGTGGGCCGCCGAGCACGGAACGGCCTTGCAGCTCGTCGGCGGCGACGAACGGAAGCTGGCGCTGCTGCCCGGCGGCGACCAGGGCGAGGTGCAGATCCCGCTCGTCGTCAAGGGGACGTTCGACGATGTCGAGCTGTGGCCCGACCTGGACGCGCTGCTGGCGCATGTCCAGGAGTCGGACGAGGTCCAGGACGCGATCGGCGAGGCGGTGGAGCGCGGGCTGGACCACCTGCATAGCAAGGACCGCGAGAACGTCGAGGCGGCGCTGGGGCTGCTGCAGGGCCTCTTGGGGCGCCCCTAGCGGCGATGCGATGGCGGCGGGTGTTCCAGGCGCGAAGGCGGCGGCGTTCGGGGGGCTCTACGTCCATGTTCCGTTTTGCGTGAGAAAATGCCCGTATTGCGCGTTTTTTTCGCGTGGGGGGGCGGGGCGCGCGGCGCGCCGCGCATGGTTCGAGGGCATCCGGCGCGAGTGGGCGCGGCGCGCGGCCGAGGAGCCCGGCCTGGCGGAATGGCGGCCGGCGAGCGTCTTTTTCGGCGGCGGGACGCCGACGGCGCTGGAGGCGGACGAGCTGGAGGCGGCGCTGTCGTGGGTGCGCGAGGCGGTGGACGTCTCGGGCGTCGTCGAGTGGAGCGTCGAGGCAAACCCCGGGACGTTGACGCCGGAAAAGGTCGATGTGCTGCGGCGGTGCGGGGTGACGCGGCTGTCGGTGGGGGTGCAGTCGCTCGACGCACGGACGCTGGAACGGCTGGGGCGCATCCATGGCCCCGGCGAGGCGCGCGACGCGGTGGCGATGGCGAAGTCGGCGGGGTTTGCGCACATCGGCGCGGACTGGATGTATGGCGTGCCGGGCGTCGACGAACGGACGGCGAGGGCCGACCTCGAGGCCGTGGCGGCCCTGCCCGGGCTGGACCATGTGTCGTGCTACGCCCTCGAAGTCGAGGACGGGACGGCGTTCGCGCGGCGCGGGCTCTCCACCGACGGCGGCGTCCAGCGGCGGCTCTACGAGGCGGCGCGCCGGGCGTTGCGGGCGGCGGGCTTCGCGGCCTACGAGCTGTCGAACTTCGCGCGGCCGGACGGGGCTTGCCGGCACAATCTGCTCTACTGGACGGGGGGGGCCTACGTCGGGCTCGGGCCGGGCGCACATTCGCACTGGAACGGCGTCCGCTCGGGCAACGGGACCGGGACGGCCCGCTGGCGGCGCGCCTTTTCCGAATGCCTCGCGCCCGAGGAGAAGGCCCGCGAAACGCTCGTCTTCGGGCTCCGCCGGACCGCCGGATGGTCGAAGGCCGAATTTGCCGCCGCGAGCGGCGGGTTTTCCTGGACTGCGCTGCGGGGCCGTGAAATCGCCGCCCTGAAGCGCCGCGGCCTGCTGGTGGAAACGCCGACGCGCCTGCGGCTGGCGACGCGGGCCCTGTTTGTCAGCGACGAGGTCTTCCGCGAGCTGGTTTGAGGCCCCCGCGTGATGTTCCTCGCGGATGGGGCCGCGTCCGGAAAAGCGCCGGGGGGCGAAAAAGGGCTGGCAGGCGGGGGGCGGCGCGGGGTATGATTCGGGCATCGGAGAACGACCGTGATCTTGCGTCATCTGCCACAGCCCGAATGCGTTGCGCCCGTGGAGGCGAACTGTCCTCTTGGTCCGTTCTTCGTCACGACGGAAAGGGCAAAATGAGGCGGGCGGAGAGGTTTTGGGGGACCGCGTTCTCATTATCGATGATTTCCTCGCAAACGGGGAAGCGGTGAAGGGCCTCATGAGTCTCTGCGAGCAGGCAGGCGCCATCGTCTGCGGCGCGGGCATTTCGGTGGAAAAGGGATTCCAGCCCGGCGGCAAAAAGCTGAGGGATAAGGGGATCCGCGTGGAGTCTTTAGCGATCGTTGACTCTATGACGGAGGATTCCGTCACGTTCCGGAGCGGCGACGTTTAAGAATAATTATTTTATCTGGAGGACACCAAAGTGAAAAAGGCAATCAAAGTAATCGCACTCATTCTCGCTCTT
>JAZQOP010000307.1:0-5719 GCA_045627965.1 Kiritimatiellia bacterium
AGCGGTCTTGGCGGCGCGGGGGGGCGGAGGGCGGAAAAAGCCGCGTCCGGCGGGCGAAAACGCGGCGGGAGGCGGAATTGCGTTTGCGGGGGCCGTCCGGCGTGGTATCCTTGGGGCGATGAGTTTTTCCGCCCATCCTCGCGGCGGCCGCGCGTTGCGCGTGCTGTTTGTCGTGTCCGAATGCGCGCCGTTCGCCAAGTGCGGCGGCCTGGGGGACGTGGCGGCGAGCCTGCCGAAGGCGCTGCGGCGCCTGGGGGTCGATGCGCGCGTGGCGATGCCGCTCTACGGGACGGTCGACCGGGCGCGCCACGGGCTCCATCGCGGCGGGAGCCTGGAGGTGGAGGCGGGGACGGGGGAGCGGATGGGGTGCGGCGTCTGGTACGCGACGGCGGACGGGGGGGTGCCGGTGGCGTTCATCGAGCGGGACGACTTCTACGGGCGGGCGGGCGTCTACAACGACCAGCACGGCACGGGCTACGGCGACCAGGCGTGGCGCTTCGGGTTCCTGTCGATGGCGGCGCTGCGGCTGTGCGCGGCGCGGGGGTGGATTCCCGACGTCGTCCATGTGCACGACTGGCCGACGGCCATCCTGCCGGCCCTGCTGGCGGCGCGTCGTCCGGAGGGGTTCGGGCAGGTGCGGACGGCGCTGACGATCCACAACCAGGCCTACCAGGGCTATGCGCCCGCCGAGGCGATGGCGTTCCTGGGGCTTCCGGAGGCGATGTTCACGCCCGGCATCCTCGAGGCCTACGGGCAGCTGAACTTCCTCAAGGGCGGGATCGCGCTGGCGGACGCGGTGACGACGGTCTCGCCGACCTACGCGAAGGAAATCCTCGCCGAGCCCGGCGGGTGCGGCCTGTCGGACATGCTGGCCGCGAAGCGCGAAGGGCGGTTCCTGGGCATTCTCAACGGCGCCGACTACGACCTGTGGAATCCGCGGATGGACCCGGCGCTGCCCGCGCCCTACGACGTCGCGGACGCAGCCGCCGGCAAGGCGGCGTGCAAGGCGGCGCTCCAGCGCGAGCTGGGCCTGCCGCCCGGGCCGGCCGTGCCGCTCTACGGCGCCGTGTGCCGCCTGACGCCGCAGAAGGGGATGGCGCTGCTGCTCGAGACGCTCGACCTGCTGCTCGCCGAGATGCGCCTGCAGGTCGTCGTGGTGGGCGACGGCGACCCCGCCGAGGAGGCGGCGCTGCGGGCGGCGGCGGCGCGGCATCCGGAATCGATGGCGGTCTACATCGGCTATTCCGACCGCCTGGCGCACCGCGTGCAGGCGGCGGCGGACTTCTTCCTGATGCCGTCGCTCTTCGAGCCGTGCGGGCTGGCGCAGCTCTACGCCCTGCGCTACGGCGCGCTGCCGATCGTCCACGCGACGGGCGGCCTCGAGGACACCGTCGAGCAATACAACGAGGGCACGGGGTCGGGCACGGGGTTCAAGTTCTACCACCCGTCGGCGCGCGCCCTCCACGACGTCGTGGGCTGGGCGAACAGCACCTACTACGACCGGCCGCGCCACCTGGCCGCCATGCGCCGCCGCGCGATGGGGCTGCGGTTCGACTGGTCCGCCTCCGCCCGGCGCTATGCCGCCCTCTACCGCGACCTGGCGGACGGAACGGATGCCTGAAAGGGCCCGGATGGCGCCGCTCCCTGCCAGTCCCGCCCTCCCCGTCGCGGGCGTCGTCCTCTCCGGCGGCGCGTCGTCGCGGATGGGGTCGCCCAAGGCCCTCCTCCCGACCCCCGGCGGACTGCCCCTGGCCGCGCGCCAGGCCCTGGCGCTCCACGAGGCGGGCTGCGCGCCCGTATGCCTCGTCGCCGGATGCCACGACGCGGAAATCCGCGCCGGGCTGGCGCCGGTCGCGGCCCTGGAGCCCGTCGGGCTCGAAATCCTCGAAAACCGCGACTGGGCGTCCGGCCGCGCGACATCCGTCCAGCGGGCCCTGCGCGTCGTCGGCACGCGTGCCGCGGCGGCGCTGCTGCTGCCCGTCGACGCGGCCGGCATCCGGGCCGCCACGCTCGCGGCGGCCGTGGCGGCGTTCCGGGCCGCGGCCGCCCTGCGCGACCGGCCGCTGCGCCCGACCTTCGGCGGCCGCCCGGGCCACGCGTTGCTCGTCCCCGCCAGCCTGTTCCCCGCGGTCCTGGCCCTGCCGGCCGATGCGCGGCTCGACCTCTGGGCGGCCCCGATCGCGGCCGAGCTCCCCTGCGACGACCCGGCCCTGCTGGCCAACTGCAACACGCCCTCCGACTGGGCCGCGGCAGGTTTTTCTTCCACCGGGCGGGACGTTGCGCTATGATGGGCGCCATGCGCGAGGAGCGCCGTGAAGCCATGATCCACATCCCGTTCAACAAGCCCTTCCTGACGGGGAAGGAGACCCAGTACATCGAAGAGGCCGTCCGGTCCGGCAAGATTTCCGGCAACGGCGTCTTCACCCAGCGCTGCCAGCGGTTCCTGGAGGAGCGCTACGGCTTCGGAAAGGTGCTGCTGACGACCAGCTGCACGGATGCGCTGGAGATGGCGGCCATCCTGGCGGGCATCCGGCCGGGCGACGAGGTCATCGTGCCGACCTACACGTTCGTCTCGTCGGCGCTGGCGTTCGTCCGGCAGGGGGCGAAGATCGTCTTCGCCGACAGCTGCGCGGGACACCCGGACATCGACCTCGCGCAGGTCGAGTCGCTCGTGACGCCGCGGACGAAGGCCCTGGTCGTCGTCCACTACGCCGGGATGGCGTGCGACATGGAGGCGGCCCTCCGGCTGGCCGACAAACACCACCTCGTCCTTGTCGAGGATGCGGCCCAGGCGATCGACTCGCACTGGCGCGGCCGTCCGCTCGGGGGCATCGGGCACATCGGGTGCTTCTCCTTCCACGAGACCAAGAACATCATCAGCGGCGAGGGCGGCGCCCTGGCCATCCGCGACGAGGCGATGCGCCGCCGCGCCGAGATCATCTGGGAAAAGGGGACCAACCGCGCCGAGTTCTTCCGGGGCGAAGTGAACAAGTATGGCTGGGTGGACACGGGGTCGTCGTTCCTGCCGTCCGAGATCGTCTCCGCGTTCTTGTGGGCGCAGCTGGAGCACCTCGACGAAATCCAGGCCAAGCGCAAGGCGCTCTGGGCGCGCTACTTCGCCGGGCTGCGGGACGTGGCGGCCGAGGGCTTCCTGGAGCTGCCCGCGATGCCCGGCGGCGCGGAGAACAACGCCCACATGTTCTACGTCGTCTGCCGCTCGCTGGAGGAGCGCACGGACCTGATCGCCGCGCTGAAGGCGGCCGGCATCAACGCGGTGTTCCACTACCTGCCGCTGCACGACAGCCCCTTCTGGCGCGCCGTCGAGCCGCCGCGCCCCCTGCCGAACGCGCAACGCTTCGCCGACTGCCTCCTGCGCCTGCCGCTCTTCTACGAGCTCCAGGAGGACGACGTCGCGCGCATCTGCGACACCATCCGCCAATTCTACGGAGCGCGCCGCTGAGCCGGGCGCCGACGACGGGGATCACGATGCTGGAAAGTCCGCGGCTGGCCTATCGGGCGATCGAGGAACGCGACACGGAGCGCGTGCTGGCCTGGCGCAATTCCGACGCCGTGCGCCTCCATTTCATCTACCGCAAGGCGATCACCCCCGAGGAACACTTGCGATGGCTGCACGAAAAGGTGTTCGCAGGCTTGGTGGAGCAGTATATCGTCGCCGAGCGCGAGTCCTCCCGGGAGATCGGCTCCGTCTACTTCCAGCATATCGACCGGGCGCAGGGCACGGCCGAATACGGCGTGTTCATCGGCGAGGCGGACGTCTGCGGCAAGGGCTACGGCACCGAAATCGCCAAGGCGGCCGTCGCCCACGCCTTCGGGGCCATGGGGCTGCAGGAGCTGACCCTGCGGGTCCTGGCGGCCAACGGCCGGGCGATCCGCTGCTACCGGAAGGCGGGCTTTGCCGAGGGCGGGCGCCCGGCGGAAACGGCGTGGATCGACGGCGCCGAGGAGAAGGTCGTGTTCATGAGCATTCGGAAAGGCTGAGGAATGGAAACGATTTCGTTCGTGATCCCGTGCTACCGTTCGGAGCAGACGTTGCCGGCGGTGCTCGCGTCCATTCGCGAGACGATGGCCGCGCATCCGTCCGACGCCTACGAGGTCGTCCTGGTCAACGACGCCTCGCCCGACGGCACCTGGGGCGTGATCCGGCAGGCCTGCGCGGACGACGCGCGGGTGTCCGGCATCTCGCTGGTCCGGAATTTCGGCCAGCACGCGGCGCTGATGGCCGGGCTGCGCCAGGCGAAGGGCGACTACGTGGTCTGCCTGGACGACGACGGCCAGACGCCGGCGTCGGAAGCCTACCTGCTCATCGACAAGGCGCGCGAGGGCTTCGACGGGGTCTACGCGGCCTATCACGGGAAGAAGCATTCGGCGTTCCGGAATTTCGGCAGCTGGGTGAACAGCAAGATGATGGAGCACATGCTGGGGAAGCCGCCCGAGCTCTACGTGTCCAGCTATTTCGTACTGGCCCGGCGCATCGTGGACGAGGTCGTCAAGTATGCCAATCCCTACCCCTACGTGATGGGGCTTGTGCTGCGCACGACGAACAAGCTGACGTCGGTGCCGGTCCGCCATCGCGAACGCCTGGCCGGCCGCTCGGGCTACACGTTCGGCAAGCTGCTCGGGCTGTGGTGCAACGGATTCACGGCCTTTTCGATCAAGCCGCTGCGGATCGCCACGCTGATGGGCGCGCTTTTCGCCTTGCTAGGCTTCGGCTACGCCATCTACGCCTTCGTCAACCACTTGTGCAATCCGGGCGCCCCGCTCGGCTGGACCTCGCTTGTGATCATCTTGCTGGTCCTGGGCGGGCTGATCCTGCTGGTGCTGGGCATGATGGGCGAATATCTCGGCCGCATCTACATCTGCCTGAACAACGCGCCCCAGTATGTCGTCCGCGAACGGGCCGGGGGCCGCGGCCGGGAAGGCTAGGCCGGGCGCGCGCTCCTGAGGCCGCCTGAGGAGGGGGGCCGGGGAGGCGTCCCGCGAAAACAGGCTTCCATTGAATGGAAACGTGTTCGGGGCGCTTTTCCACACAATGGAAACGTGTTTCCGTCCGTTTTCCAGGGAATGGAAGCGTGTTTTTGGGGGCTAGGGGCGGAGGCGGACGGAGCGGCGGCCGACGGGCTTGCCTTCGCGGCCGGCAAAGTAGAGCTCGAAGTCGGTCTGCTCGTCGGGCGGCGGGATGAACGGGTCGACGGCTTCGAGGCGCGGATCGCGGTCGAGGACGTCGGCGACGACGTCGAAGTAGGGGAGGTGGTCGGTCGCGAAATGCAGGAGCGCGCCGGGCTTGAGGACGCGGCAGAGGGCGTCGAGGAACGTCGGGTTGAACAGGCGGTTGCCTTCGTGGCGGGCCTTGGGCCAGGGGTCGGGGAAGAAGATGTAGCAGACGTCGACGGAGGCCGGCGGCAGGAGGTGGGCGACGGCGTAGTAGCCCTCGCAGCGCAGGAGCCGGATGTTCGCCAGGTCGAGCCGCCGCGCGCGGTTGTCGACCTTGCGGATGCGCCGGAGCATGCGGTCGATCCCCAGGAAGTCGGTGCCCGGGTTCTTTTGGGCGTGGGCCAGCAGGAAGCGCCCCTTGCCGCAGCCGAGGTCGACTTCGAGGGGGCGCGCGTCGGCGCCGAGGCGGCGGGCGGCCAGGTCCATGGGGCCGAGCCATTCGGCTTCGTCGCGGGGGATGATGCGCAGGGATTCGGCAATCATGGCA
>JAZQOP010000308.1:0-2862 GCA_045627965.1 Kiritimatiellia bacterium
TCCAGCGGGCGGCCAGGAATTTTCGGAATTCGAAGTCAAAGTGCTGGCGGGGGGTTCGTCTTATGACATATTGGGGCATGGCGCTCTCCTTCTGTGGTGTTTTTTGTTGTGGAACTTCAAGCATAGCAGAATCGGGGGCGCATTTCCGTTTTTTGCGGCGGGGGGGGCGGAGGGGGCGGGACCCGCCCCGGGGCGGCTCCCGCCCCCCTTCGGCCCTCCCGCACCGCCCTCGCGGGGTGTCCCTTGACATCCTGCAACTTTCAACCCGAGCTCTAGGCGCGGGCGGGGCTTGCGGGCGAGGGGGGGATGTGGTAGGGTGGAGGGGTTATGAGCACGCAGCGGAAGGGACGGTCTTTGGGACGGACGTGGCACGCGATGACGACGCTGGAGCGCCGGTATGTCGTGGGCGCGGTGCTGCTGCTGGTGTTCGGGCTGGGACTCCGGGCCTATTATGCGCTGACGACGAAGGCGCGCGAGGTGCAGGTGCTCGAGGCGAAGGATTTTGAAAAGCGACAACGCACGGCCGCGGCGCCGGCCCGCAACGACGCGGGCGGCGCGGTGGGGCTGCTGCTGATGGAGGACGTGAAGCCATGACGAAGGACGATTGCCTGTTTTGCAAGATCGGCGCGGGGGCGATCCCGGCGACGAAGGTTTACGAGGACGAACGGTGCCTGGCGTTCTTGGACATCGGGCCGCTGGTGAAGGGGCATGCGCTGGTGATTCCGAAGGGCCACTGCCGCGCCATCACGGAGGCGCCGGCGGAGCTGGCGGGGTATCTGCTGGGCGTGGCGCAGAAGGTGGCGCGCGCGCAGATGGCGGCGCTGGGGGCGAAAGGGGTGAACATCGTGACGAATGACGGCGAGCTGGCCGGGCAGACGGTGGGGCACCTGCACTTCCATGTGATTCCGCAGTTCGAGGAGGAGCGGCACGTGTGGAACTGGGACGCGAAGCCGTATGCGGATGCGGCGGCGCCGGCGGCGCTGGCCGCGGCGATCGCCGGGGCGATGGGGAAGTAGGGACGGGACGGGCACGGAGGAGCGGCGATGGCGGCGAAGGGTCTTGGCGTGAAGCCCGTATTGGGGATCTTGGGCGTGTTTGTGGCGCTGGTGCTGGTGTTCGGGGCGTTCGGGACGGTTCCGGCGGGGCACCGCGGGGTGGTGCTGCGTCTGGGGCGCGTGACGGGGGAGATGAAGGGCGAAGGGCTGTTCTTCAAGTGGCCGATCCTGGACGAGGTGTGCCTGATGGATTGCCGGATCCAGAAGGAGGAGGTGACGACGGAGTGTTCGTCGAAGGACCTGCAGACGATCAATTCGACGATTGCGCTGAATTTCCGGCTGGAGGCGTCGCGGAGCGCGGACGTCTACCAGAACATCGGGGTGAGGTATCTGCAGACGGTGGTGATCCCGTCGATGCAGGAAGGGGTGAAGGCGGCGATTGCGCAGTACACGGCGGAGGAGCTGGTGACGAAGCGCGAGACGGTGCGCGAGCGGATGAGGGAGCTGCTGTTCCAGCGGCTGGAGCCGCTGGGGATCCGGACGGAGACGCTGAACATCATGAACCTGTCGTTCGGGGTGGCGTTCAACCAGGCGATCGAGGCGAAGGTGACGGCGGAGCAGAACGCGCTGGCAGCGAAGAACATCCTGGCGCAGAGGGAATATGAGGCGCAGCAGCTGGTGGCGACGGCGAAGGGGAAGGCGGAGGCGATGCGGATCGAGGCGGAGTCGCTGGCGCAGAATCCGGCGATCTTGCAGTTGCGCGCGCTGGAGCGCTGGAACGGGCAGCTGCCGCGTGTGACGGGGGCCGGTGCGGTGCCGTTCATCGACGTGGACGGGCTGGCGGCGGAGCCGTAGGGGGCGGCGCTGGCGGGGGGCGGCGCGTGCGGGGGGCGGCGCGTGCGTGCGGGCTAGCGGCGGAGGGTATGGAGGGAGGCGATGGCGGCGGGGATGGTGGCCGCGATGTCCTCGGCGTTCATGGCGACGGGGGTGAGGCGGGTGGCGCAGAGGTCGCCGGCGCGGCCGTGGATCCAGGCGCCGGCGCGGGCGGCGTCGACGGTGGAGAAGCCCTGGGCGAGGAGGCCGCCGATGAAGCCGGCGAGGACGTCGCCGCTGCCGCCGCAGGCCATGCCGGGGTTGCCGGTGGGGTTCATCCAGATGCGGCTGTCGCCGGGGGCGGCGACGAGGGTGCCCTGGCCCTTGAGGAGGATGACGCATCCGCAGAGGTCGGCGGCCTTGCGGGCGGCGCCGGCGCGGTCGGCGTTGATGGCGTCGATGGGCCATCCGAGGACCTTGGAGAGCTCGGCGACGTGGGGGGTCATGACGATGGGGCGTCCGCAGGAGCGGAGGGCTTCGGGGCGGCCGGCGAGGTGGGCGATGGCGTCGGCGTCGATGACGACGGGGCTTCCGGCGCCGTAGAGGGCGGAGGCGACGATGCGGCGGGCCTCGGGGGAGAGGCCGAGGCCGGGGCCGATGACGGCGGCGTTGTAGGCTTCCCAGTTGCGTGCGGCGAAGAGGTCGTCGTCGGGGATGGCGCAGGGGACGCGCGCGGCGATGGCGGAGCGTGCGGTGGCGCTGGTGCCGACGTAGACCATGCCGGCGCCGCTGCGGAGGGCGCCGAGGGCGCAGAGGGTGATGGCGCCGGGGTAGCTTTCGCATCCGCCAAGGAGGAGGAGGCGCCCGAAGTCGCCCTTGTGGGCGTTGCCGGGGCGGCGGCAGGGGAAGAGGTCGGCGACTTCGGCGGCGGCGGTGAGGTCGGTGACGCCGTTTTCGCGGACGGAGGGGAGCTCGAATGGGGCGAGGGCGTCGGCGGGGATGGAGAAGCCGGCGACCTGCAGGCGTCCGCAGAGGACGAGGCCCTGGGGGGTGG
>JAZQOP010000309.1:0-2055 GCA_045627965.1 Kiritimatiellia bacterium
CCCCTGTCAAGCCCCTTTTCCAAAAAATTTTCCGTCCAAAATCCGCCCCCCGCATAATGGCCGAATGCCCGCCGCCATCCCGCCACATCATTCGCCCCCCATGCGGATTCGCATAACCGCCGAATTTTCATCCCCTTTCTAAAGCCCCATTCGGTAGGGCCCGCTCTCCGAGCGGGCCGCATTCGGCAACAATTGCGGCCGCGCAGGGACGCCGAATGAACAGCCTAATGGTCGCCATTCGCCACGGTGCGGCTTTTCATTCCGTCGCGGCCCGCTCAAAGAGCGGGCCCTACCGGATTCGCCGGTCAGCCGCTTTCATTCGGCTTTCCCTGCCTTCCCTGGCATGATGGCCGAATGTTCGCCGCCATCCCGCCACATCATTCGCCCCCCATGCGGATTCGCATAACCGCCGAATTTTCATCCCTTTCTAAAGCCCCATTCGGTAGGGCCCGCTCTCCGAGCGGGCCGCATTCGGCAACAATTGCGGCCACGCAGGGATGCCGAATGTAAGGCCTCATGGTCGCCATTCGGCACGGTGCGGCTTTTCATTCCGTTGCGGCCCGCTCAAAGAGCGGGCCCTACCGGATTCGCCGGTCAGCCGCTTCCATTCGGCTTTCCCTGCCTTCCCTGGCATGATGGCCGAATGTCCCGCCGCCCCATCATCGCCCCTGGCGGGCTTTGCCCGCCCACTAACCACTAATCACTAATCACTAACCACTAGCTCTGGTAGGGCCCGCTCTCCGAGCGGGCCGCATTCGGCAACAATTGCGGCCGCGCAGGGACGCCGAATGAACAGCCTAATGGTCGCCATTCGCCACGGTGCGGCTTTTCATTCCGTCGCGGCCCGCCCGGAGGTCGGGCCCTACCGGATTCGCCGGTCAGCCGCTTCCATTCGGCTTTCCCTGCCTTCCCTGGCATGATGGCCGAATGCCCCGCCGCCATCATCGTCCCCCTGGCGGGCTTTGCCCGCCCACTAACCACTAATCACTCTCCCCTTCAAGGGGGCCGAATGCTCGCCCGCCCCTAGCGTCCCAGCGGCGCGAACGACGTCGCCGGCAACGTGAACACCACGCCCGCCCCCTTTTCCGCAAAGCACGGCAGCGCCTGCAACGCCGCCAGGATGGCCGGCGCATCGGCCGTCGGCGCCAGCATCAGCAGCTGGTCCTTCTCGGGCACGAGCGGGACCCCGAAAAATTCCGCGTCGCCGGGCTTTGCCGTCCCGCGCGCCGCCAGCACCGTGCCGCCCATGGCGCCGACGCCGCGCGCGGCGGCCATCGCATCCTCGGCATAGCCCTTGTTGACAATGGCGACAATCAGCTGGTAGGGGGCGTTCGCGATTTCGGCATTCATGGCGGTCTCCTGGGTGGAAGCGCCGGCGGCCGGAGAGGCCGCCCGCGCAAAGGTGCTGACGGGGATGGATAGCAGCAGGTGCGACTCCAGCCGCGCCCCCGCCACATAGGCTTCAAGCGCCGCCGCCACCGTCCCCGCGGCCTCGTCCGCCACCACCGACAGCAGCAGGTCGGCCGACTCCCCCCCGAGCCCCAGCAGCTGCTTGAAAGCCGACCTCGCCAGCACGCGTGTCGGCAGGAGCGTCCCGCCGGTCGCTCCGGCGGCGTAGGCGGCGGCATAGGCAGGCTGGCCGTGCGGCCGCGGGAAAAGGGCAAGCAGGCATTTCATGGCGTCTCGGGCCTCCGTTGGCGTTGGTAGGCGATGCCCATCACCTGGATGGCGATCAGCGGCATCAGGGCAACCAAAGCGATGACCCCGAACGGGTCGCTCGCGTCGCCCGCCGCACCGAGGGCGAACGACAAGATGAACGTCGACGTCAGCGGTCCCGACGCCACCCCCCCCGAATCGAACGCGATGCCCGTGAACGTCGTCGGCGCAAACGGCATCAGCGCCATCGCCAGCGCATACAGCGGCAGCAGCAGCCACGCCAGCGGAAAGCCCGCCGTCGCCCGCACCATCGCCAGGCCGACCGCCAGCCCCGTCCCCCCCGCCAGGAACCACAGCAGCGCCCGCCGCGGGATCGCCCCGCCGGACGCCTGCTCGACC
>JAZQOP010000310.1:0-1592 GCA_045627965.1 Kiritimatiellia bacterium
TCGTCGCTCTTCAGGACGGACAGCAGCCGTCCGTCCGAAACCGACAGACGCATGAAGCTCTGGCCCGAATAGGCGAGGGCCAGCAACGGCGCCTTCGGCGGCTCGCGCTTGAACTGTCCGAGCGGACGGGCGTTGCGGTAGAGGACCGCGCGGCGAACCGCGACCGGCGACTTGAAGGAGAGCCCGGCCGTCAGCACGGAACCGGTCTGCGCAAGCGTCCATTCGGCGCGGACGTCGTTCCGCCTGAACGACAGGGCCGTCTTGACGGTCTCGGGGTGCTCAAGCCAGGGCGTCCGGAGGAAGATCGTCTGCAAGGTGCCGCGACGGATCTTTCCGTCGAACTTGACGGCGACTTCCGGGACGAGATGCGCGTGCTCGGGCTGACCTGAGGCGAGAGGAGGATGGCGATGGCAAAAGGGCGCAGGAGCTGGCTGGGGCGGATGGGCCGCGCGCTGGCCTATGTGGCCGGCGTGGCGGCCTTTTTGGCCGTGACGTCGGTCGTGACGCTCGACATTCTGCTGAACAAGCCCGGCATCAAGTCGGCGGTGGAAGGGTGGATTGCGCGGTCGACGGGCGTGGAGGTGCGTTACGACAGGCTGTCGGCGGGGGTGTTCCCGCCGGCGATCGCGGCGAAGGGGCTGGAGGCGAAGGCGGAGGGGTGGGCCGTGGCGGTCGACGAGGTGGAAGTCCAGGTGCGCGTCCTGCGGCGCGAGATCGACGAGGTGGTCGTGCGGGGGGCGCGCGTCCGGGTGCAGGCGGCGTCGGGAGAGGCGCCTGGCGCGGGGCGGCGTGCGGCGGAAAAGGGGGCGGGGGCGGCACCGGGCGGCGGGGCGGCGGGGAAGGCGTCGTGGGGCGACGGATTTGTGCTCCGCAAGCTGGGCTTCGAGCGCTGCTCGGCCGAATGGTGCGATGCCGAAGGGCGCCGTCTCGGCGGCTTGGAAGGGGTGGGCGGGGCTTTCGCCGGCGTGTCGGCGGACCGCCCGCTGCAGGGGACCTTGCGGGCGTCGGTGCCGGGCGGCGGCATGGTCGAGGCGACGGTGTCGGCCGGGGCCTTCGCGGAGGTCGCGCCGGAGTGGACGCGGCTGCCGGTCGAGCTGCGGGTGTCGGCCCGCGTGGAGGACCTCGTGGCGGCGGCCGATGGCCTTGGCGGCGCGGCGGCGCGGGAGGTGGCGCGCCGGCTGACGGCATCTGGGGCGGATGGCGCGCCGGCGGCGGAGGAGGAATGGAACATCTGGGCGACGGCGGTGGGGACGCTGCATAACGGGTTTTCGACGGGATTCGGCGTGTCGGCGGATCGCAAGGGCCGCTCGCCGGAATGGAAGGCCGAGGCCAAGGGGCGCGTGTCGGCCGACGGGACGTTCGACGGGACGGCGTCGGCCCAGGCGGCGCGCTGGGACGGGAAGCTCGTCAGGAACGTCCAGGCGGCGGTGCATGCGACGCCGAAGGAGGCGCGGGCCGATGGGCTGACGGTCGGGATTTGCGGCGGGACGGTTCGCGCGAAGGCGGTTTCGGCATCCTGGGCGGACGGCGGGACGGCGCTGGCGCTGGAAGGGGTGCAGGGCGTCGGGGTGGAGCTGGGCGAAGTGCTCGGC
>JAZQOP010000311.1:0-1599 GCA_045627965.1 Kiritimatiellia bacterium
ACAGCACGGCGGCGGCGACGGAGGCAAAGCCGATATTGATGATATCCCGCTCCCCCGCATATTCCCATACCGTTGAATAGACTCTGAACACCGCCAGCGACGCCAGCGCCAGCAGCGGCAGCACGATCGCCGCCGGCCAGACGAACAGTCGCAGCACCGCCTCCATCGCCCCGCCGCCCTAGCGCTTCCGCGACGGCGCCGCAAACGCCTGCAGCCGCTTCACCGTCTCCGGCGACGCCCCCCGGGCCATCCGGCACGCATCCCGGCGCGCCGCCCGGTCACCGACGCCCATCTTCCGCAAGGCCGCGGCCAGCACCTCCTGCCGTTGCGCCACCGAGGCGGCGGCCCGCCGCCCCGCCGCCGTCAGCGCCGCCGTCCCGTAGCGTTCCCGCCGCAGCATCCCCAGCGCCACCAGCTTCCCCATCGCCCGCACGACCGACGGCATCTTCACCCCCAGCCGTTCCGCCACGTCGCAAACCCGCGCGCGCCCCTCCTCCTCCAGCAGCGCCGCCGCCGCGCCCAGATACCGCTCCAGGCTCTCCGTCAATTCCACGCTCACGCTCCGGCCCTACTTTCCCATCGGACGCGCCCCGTCATAGACGGTCGCGCTCGTCACCAGCACGCGCTTCCAGAAAATCCAGAACCCCGTCGACCCCACCTCGTCCAGCTCCGTCTTGTAGTCCATCGGCACCGACGCCCCCACGCGCTTCATCTCCGCGTCCACCAGGCGGCAGTTGTTCTCCAGGTTCACCGTGTCCCGGAAGAACACCGGCGACCCCACATCCGTCGGATCCCCGCAGATGATCGGCCACTTGTTGAACAGGTACACCCCCCAGTTCTCCACCACCACCGTCTCCATCGGCGGCGGCGTCTCCCCGAACCACCGGTCCGAAAACGCCATCGAACGCTCCACCGACGCACACCCCCATCCACCCGCCACGCACGCCGCGGCCACCGCCGCCAGCGCCAGACGCCGCAAATTCGACTTCTTCATCCCGTCCTCCTTCCTTCTACTCCGCGTCCCCGGACACGTCCGCTGCCACCCCGTCGCCCTCCTCGGCGGCCCGGCGTTCCGCCTCCTCCGCCCCCAGCTCGTCATACAGCGCCGACACATCCACCGCCTTCGGCGTCACCGCCATGTGCGCCGACACCTGCACCTCCTTGTACCACAGCAGGCCGAACGTCGTGCCCAGCACCGGAATCGCCGCAAAGTTGCACGTCGTCTTCAGCATCGGCTGCACCTCGAACAGCACGGCCCCCTTCTCGTTCGCGATCTGCGCCACGTGCGACTGCACCTTGTCCAGCGTCGCATCGTCCCGGAAAAACGCCACCCCGCCGTCCTCCAGGTCGCCCGTGAACAGCGGAATCGACCCGAACAGGTAATACCCGTAGTTCATCACCAAGATCTGCTCCGACGTCTCGTCCACCCCCCGGAACTTCACCTGGCGCGGCGCCATCCGCTCCACCGACGCGCATCCGCACGCCCACACCGCCAGCGCCGCCAGCAGCGGCAACATCATCCACCTTTTCATCGCATCCTCCAAACCGGGGCCCTTGCGTCCCGACCCCCGAATCCTACCCCCTACCCCCCCCCCGCGC
>JAZQOP010000312.1:0-2309 GCA_045627965.1 Kiritimatiellia bacterium
CCGCCACCGGCCGGCACCGGGCCGCCCCCCCGCCGCGGGCCGCCGGGCGCCCCCGCCCCGCCCCGCTTCCGCCGCGCCGCGCCGCCCGCTTGCTTGTTTCCTTGCGCCGCGCGCCATCCAGGCGTATTGTTCCGTGCGCCATGCAAGATACCATCCAAAAGGCCGACGTCCTCATCGAAGCCCTCCCGCACATCCAGCGGTTCCAGGGCGAAACCGTCATTGTCAAGTTCGGCGGCAGCGCCATGGACAACCCCCAGGTCGTCCGCGACATCCTCCACGACGTCGCCTTCATGGCCTGCGTCGGCATGCGCCCCGTCCTGGTCCACGGCGGCGGCAAGGCCATCAACGCCCGCCTCCGCGAAGAAGGCCTCCAGGCCACCTTCCTCAAAGGCCTGCGCGTGACCGACGCCCACACCATCGGCGTCGTCGAGCAGGTCCTCAACCGCGAAGTCAACCCGCGCCTCGTCCGCCTCCTCAACGACGACTTCGCCTGCAAGGCCCGCCCCATCCACGGCGAGGACATCATCTCCGCCCGCAGGAAGGCCGGACGCGACGCCGACACCGGCGAGCCCCTCGACTGGGGCTTCGTCGGCGACGTCCTCGACGTCGACGTCGAACCCGTCCGCGCCTACCTCGCCTCCGGCATCGTGCCCGTCATCACGCCCCTCGGCAGCGACCCGGCCGACCCCTCCACCCTCTACAACATCAACGCCGACGTCGCCGCCGCCGGCCTCGCCGAGCAGCTCCGCGCGCGCAAGCTCGTCTTCCTCTCCGACGTCCCCGGCCTCCTGGCCGACCCCGCCGACCCCTCCACCCTCATCTCGACCCTCAAGCTCTCCGAGGTCGAGGACCTCGTCCGGCGCGGCGTCATCTCCGGCGGCATGCTCCCGAAGATCAACGGCGCCCTCAAGGCCCTGAACGCCGGCGTCCGCAAGACCCACATCATCGACGCCGCCATGTCCCATTCCCTCCTGCTCGAGCTCTTCACCGACAAGGGAATCGGCACCGAAATCATCAACGACAAGCTTTGAACCGACCGCAACCCAGCCCCTCCGAACCGGAAACCGCCATGAGCACACAGGAACTTCACGACCTCTTCGACCGCTACGTCATGCCCACCTACGCCCCCGCCATGTCGATCGTGCGCGGCGCCGGGGCGTCCGTCTGGGACGCCGAGGGCAAGGAATACCTCGACTTCGCCGCCGGCATCGCCGTCGCCAACCTCGGCCACTGCCACCCCGAGGTCGCCGCCGCCATCGCCGCCCAGGCCACCCGCCTCGTCCACGCCTCCAACCTCTACTTCACCGAAAACGCCCCCCGCCTCGCACGGCGCATCTCCGAAATCTCCCTCGGCGGCAAGGTCTTCTTCTGCAACTCCGGCGCCGAGGCCAACGAGGCGCTCATCAAGCTCGCCCGCCTCCGCGGCGCCCCCCAGGGCCGCTTCGAGATCGTCACCATGCGCAACTCCTTCCACGGCCGCACCCTCGCGACGATGACCGCCACCGGCCAGACCAAGTACCAGCACGGCTTCGAACCCCTCGTCCCCGGCTTCCGCTACGCCGACTTCAACGACATCGACTCCGTCAAGGCCGCCATGACCCCCCGGACCGCCGCCGTCCTCCTCGAGGCCGTCCAGGGCGAAGGCGGCATCCTCCCCGCCTCCTACTCCTTCATCTCCGCCCTCCGCGACCTCTGCACCGAAAACGGCGCCCTCCTGCTCTTCGACGAAGTCCAGGCCGGCATGGGCCGCACCGGCAAGTGGTTCGCCCACCAGCACTACGGCGTCAAGGCCGACGGCATCTCCATGGCCAAGGCCCTCGCCAACGGCCTGCCCATCGGCGCCGCCGCCGTCGCCCCCGAGTGGAACGACGTCTTCAGCCCCGGCAAGCACGCCTCCACCTTCGGCGGCAACCCCGTCTCCTGCGCCGCCGCCCTCGCCACCATCGAGGTCATGCAGCGCGACCACGTCGTCGAGCACGCCGCCGCCGCCGGCGAGCACCTGATGGACGCCCTCTCCTCCCTCTCCGCGCGCCACCCCTGCATCGAGACCGTCCGCGGCATGGGCCTGATGATCGGCATCGTCCTCGACCGCCCCTGCAAGCCCGTCGCCGAGGCCCTCCGCCTCGCCGGCCTCCTCGTCATCCCCACCGGCGAACGCGTCCTCCGCCTCGTCCCCCCCCTCACCATCGGCGACAACGAAATCGCACACGCCCTCGAAATCCTCGACCGCACCCTCCCCCTCGCCTAGCGCCGGCGCCCTTCCGACATGCCCTTCTTCCGACGCATCAGGAGCGAAATCGCCCGCCTCA
>JAZQOP010000313.1:0-3719 GCA_045627965.1 Kiritimatiellia bacterium
CACCTGGCGCGTCCGGCGCCCCGACGGCGGCATCGCCCTGGAGACGACCGTGCCCCTCGACGCCAACGGCGCCGCCGCCGCCGACTGGGCGCTGCCCTCCTACCTGCCCTCCGGCCGCTACGTCGCCAAGCTCGCGATGCCCGGCGACGCCGGCCGCGAGCTCGGGAGCGTCTCCTTCGCCCTCGAGGAGTTCCTGCCGCCCCAGCTGCGCGTCGAAGCCGTGCCCATGGAGCCCGTCGCCGCGCTCGGCGACGAGATCCAGTTCGACGTCACGGCCCGCTACCTCTTCGGCACGCCGGCCGCCGGGCTGCCGGTCAAGGCCTCCATCCACTTCCTGGCCGCCCCCTTCCGGCCCGAAGGCTTCGACGGCTGGACCTTCGGCGAGAGGACGGGCGGCACCGAGACCCGCTTCGAGGTCGCCAGCGGCCACCTCGACGGCGACGGGAAGGCCTCCTTCCGCATCGACACGCAGGAGCGCCGGCATCCGACCCCCCGCGTCAAGGCCGTGCTGACCGCGACCGTCACCGACAACGCCGGGCGGAGCTGCAGCGCGGTCGGCACGATGCTGCTCGACCCCGTGCCGGCCTACATCGGCCTGCGCCCCGCCTGGGAAGGCGCCGCGAAGGTCGCGCACACCTCGCTCGTCGAAGTCGCCGTCGTGGCCCCCGGCGGCGGCGCGCCCGTCGGCGAGGCCGCCCCGAAGGCGCTCCTGGCGACGCTCCGGCGCGTCCTGCACACCACGACCCTGCGCCGCAACGCCAACGGCCGATACGAATGGATCGACACGGTCTCCTACGACGACGTCGCCGAGGCGACGATCCCGCCGCCCGCCGACCCGTCCCGGCCGGCCCGCTGGACCTTCGTGCCGGACAATCCCGGCGAATACCTGCTCGTCGTCCGCGACCCCGACGGCGGCGCGCGCACGTCGCTTCCGGTCTACGTCGGCGGCGACGGCGAATGGGCGGCCTGGTCCCGCGAGCGCCCCGGCGCCATCCGGCTGCGCGCCGACCGGGGCCGCTACGCCCCCGGCGAGACCGCGACGATCCACGTCGAGGCGCCCTTTGCGGGACACGCGCTGCTGACGGTCGAATCCGACCGCGTCCTGTCGACGCGAGTCCTCGACCTGCCCGCGACGGCCGCGACCCTCGAAGTCCCCGTCCCGACGAACGACCTGCCGAACGTCTACGTCACCCTGACGCTCGTCCGCCCCGCCGTCCACGAGCCCCTCTGGACCGCGCACCGGGCGACCGGCATCGTCTCGCTGCCCATCGCGCGAGACGACCGGCGCATCGGCCTGGCCATCGAGGCCCCGGCGCGCGCCCGGCCCTCCGCGCCGCTGGACGTCGTCGTCCGCGCCACCTGGCCGTCGGGCGCCACGGAGACGCCCGGCGGCGCCGTCGCCGCGCTCTACGCCGTCGACGAAGGCATCTGCATGCTGACGGACTTCCGCCCGCCCGACCCGCACGCCCTGCTGATGGCGCCCTGCGCGTGGGGCCTCGACGCCTTCGACCCCTACTCCGACCTGATGCCCGAGGCCGCCCCCGGCGCCCCGGCCCTGGCCGCCACGGCCCGCCCCGGCGGCGACGGCTTCGCCCTGGCGCTCCGCAAGCGCCTTTCGCCCGTCACGGCGCGCCGCTACAAGCCCACGGCGCTCGTCTGCGACCCGGTCCCCTTCGGCCCCGACGGCGCGGCGGCGTTCCGCCTCGACCTGCCCGAGTTCAACGGCGAGCTCCGCCTGATGGCCGTCGCCTACGCCCCGGCCTGCTGCGGCGCGGCGGCGACGAACCTGGTCGTCGCGCGCGAAATCGTCGTCCAGCCCGCCCTGCCGCGCTTCCTGGCGCCCGGCGACGCGGCGGACGCCCCGGTCACCCTCCACAACACCTCCTCGAACGCCACCTGGACGGTCGAGCTGACGGCGACGGCCGCGGGGCCGCTCGCCGTCCCGGACCTGCCGGCGCCGGTGCGGCTTGCGCCGGGCACCACGACCAACCTGATCCTGCCGCTGCGCGCCGCCGAAGGCATCGGCAAGGCCGTCCTGCGGCTCGACACCGTCGCCATCCGCGAGGCCGTCCCCGGCGAGGGCGGGGCGGCGGCGGCCGAGACCTTCGCCGACACGGTCGAGCTGCCCGTCCGGCCGGGCGCGGGGCTTTCCGCCGTGCGCACCGGGCTCCGGCTCGGGCCGGGCGAGGAGTGGACCGTGGCGGCGCCCGGCGGCTTCCTCCCGGGCGCGCTCTACGCCCGCGTCCAGGCCTCCGCGGCGCCGACACTGTCGCTGCTCAACGCCTTCGACGCGCTCGACTCCTATCCCTACGGCTGCTGCGAGCAGACCGCCTCCTGCGCCTATCCCTACCTCTGCGGCGAGGCCATCCTCGCGGCGCTCCCGCCCGCCCCGCACGCCCCGGCCGACGCCGCCGCGACCGTCCGGACGGCCATCCGGCGCATCCTTTCGATGCAGCTGGTCGACGGCTCCTTCGCGCTCTGGCCGTTCACCTGGGACCCCGACGCCGATGCCTCGCTCTACGCCTGCCAGTTCCTCGTCGACGCCCGCAACGCCGGGTTCGACGTCCCCGCCGCGCCCCTCCGCGACGCCCTCTACTGGCTCCAGGAACGCCTCGAATGCAACCTCCCCGTCGCCAGGCAGGGCGATCCCCGCTTCGTGGCCATCCTCGAGCGCTGCGCCCTGCCCGCCCAGATCCTCGCCGCCGCCGGCCGGCCCGACGCCGCCTGGAACGCCCGCCTCCTCGACAACGCCGACCTCCTTTCGCCTGCGTCGCGCGCCAGCCTCGCCCTCGCCCTGGCCGACTCCGGGCAGCCCGACGACGCCGTCGCCATCCTCGAAGCGACGCCCCTCCCGAAGGCCGACCGGCCGCGCGATACCGCCTCGCCGCTCGCCAGCCCCGTGCGCGACGCCGCGCTCCAGCTCCTCGCCTGGTCGCGCCTCGACCCCGACGCCCCCGCCGTCGACCGCCTCCTCGCCTTCCTCGACAGCGCCCGCGACTCCCGCGGCCGCTGGCTCACGACCCAGGACAACGCCATGGCCCTCTACGCCATCGCGCGGCACCACGCCGTCCGCCCCCTCCCGGCCGCCGCCGCCCTCGACCTCGACATCGCGGCCGGCGCCGCCTCCGCGCGGCACGCCGTCTCGAACGCCGTCTTCGACTTCACGCCCGACGACGCCCTCGCCGCCGGCGGCATCCGCCTGCGCAACGCCTCCGCCTCCGACGACGCCTTTGCCGAGGTCGTCTACGAAGGCGTCGACACCGCCCCCGCCGCCCCCCGATCGAACGACTGCTTCCGCCTCTCGCGCCGCTTCTTCCGCGCGGACGGCACGCCCTACGACCCCGCCGCCGACGCCCCCCTGGCCTCGGGCGACCTCCTCGTCCAGTGCCTCGTCGTCGAGCCGGCCGAGAAGAATGTCGACCTCGACCAGCTCGTCATCGACGCCCTCCTGCCCGCCGGCTGGGAAATCGAGAACCCGGACCTTGCGCCTTCGCTCCGCACGCCCG
This sequence comes from Kiritimatiellia bacterium, assembly GCA_045627965.1. Classification (GTDB taxonomy): domain Bacteria; phylum Verrucomicrobiota; class Kiritimatiellia; order CAIQIC01; family Lenti-01; genus RGIG3636. Next base: position 3,507 of record JAZQOP010000313.1, read on the forward strand.
ACTTCGAGATGCCCGCGCCGCGCGGCCGGGAGCTCCATCGCGAAGTCCGCGACGACCGCCTCCTCGTCTTCACCGGCGCCATCCCCAGGTCCCCCGTCTGCTACTGCTCCACCCCCCGCGCCACCATCCGCGGCTCCTCCCGCCTCCCCCCCGCCCACGCCGTCGTCATGTATGCCCCGGCCATCGCCGCCGGCTCCGCCGACGCCGCCCCCG
>JAZQOP010000314.1:0-3245 GCA_045627965.1 Kiritimatiellia bacterium
AAGGCAACTGGTCCAGGAAATGGACCAACGAGGAATGGTGCGCGTATGTCTTGGTCCCATTGTTCCTGGGCGGTCTCGCCGTCGTCTAGCAGCGGTTCCCGGGGCGCAGCGCTTGCCAGGGCGACATTCCGGCGTTGCTCCTATCGTCCAAGGCCCAGGGGGAAGGGGGGGAGGAGTCCGCCCGCCAGGCCCGCCAGGGCGGGAAAGGGGCGCCTGTGCTTCCCGTTTTTTCGCACGCCCGTCCGCATTCTACTTGCAATCCGGGTCCGGGCTCGGCAAGATTCCCGCGTTCAAGCCCCCATCGAAGAAAGGAATCCGACCGTCATGAAGAAAACCCTTGTCGCCGCCGCCCTCGCCCTGGCCTTCCTTGCGCCGCTGGCCTTCGCCCGCGCCCTCGTCACCGAAGGGAGCAACGAGCTTGCCATTTCCGGCCTCCTCGACCCCGACACCGAAGTGGGCACCACGGTCGACCTCAACCTCCGCTACGGCTACTTCTTCTGGGACTACCTGTCGATCGGCCTCCAGGCCGGCATCCGCGACAACGATGCCGCCACCTCCGGCAACGTCGGCGTCACCTGCGAATACAACTTCCCGATCTCCGACGACTACGAGCCCCTCGTCGGCACCGACTTCGTGCCCTATCTCGGCGGCGCCATCTCCTACCAGCACGCCGAGCTCTTCGGCAAGAAGGCCAACGCGGCCGTCTTCACCGGCGAAGTCGGCCTGAAGTTCTTCCTGACCGACACCGCCGCCTTCACCACCTCCTTCCTGACCTCCGTCGCCACCGAGGATGTCTACGCCGACGACATGGACAAGTCGAACATCGACCTCTCCCTCCGCCTCGGCATGCGCTTCTACTTCTAGGCCGCACGGCGCCCCCGCAACGCCGCCTTCCATCGGGAGGCGGCTTTTCTGTGCCCTTTTCGCTTTTCTTCCCGGCCGACTCGCCCTACTCTTCCCCCGCCATGCAAACGCCCGACGCCCCCCTTGAAAACGCCCGCCGCGCCATCGACGCCATCGACGCCGAGATGGCCCGCCTCTTCGAACGCCGCATGGCTGCCTGCGCCGACGTCGCCGCCTGCAAGAAAGCCCGCGGCCTTCCCGTCCGCGACCCCGCGCGCGAGGTCCAAATGTTCGCCGCCGCCCCTGCGCGCCTCCAGGATCCCGCCCTTGCGCCCGGCTACCTCCGCTTCCTCCGCTCCGTCGTCGACCTCTCCTGCGACTGCCAGGCGCGCCTCCTCGGGGCCCTTCCCGACGAGATCGTCCTCCGCCGCGGCGCCCTCGCCGACGTCGGCGCCCTCTGCGCCCTCGGCCGCCGCGTCCTCGTCGTCACCGACGACGGCGTCCCCTCCGCCTACGCCCGCGCCGTCGCGGACCGCTGCGCGGCCCCCGTCCTGCACGCCATCCCCGCCGGCGAGGCCTCCAAATCGCCCGAACAGCTCGGCAACCTCCATTCGGCGCTCCTCCGCGGCGGCTTCACGCGCGGCGACTGCGTGGTGGCCGTCGGTGGCGGGGTCGTCGGCGACCTTGCGGGGTTCGCCGCCGCCACCTACATGCGCGGCATCGACTTCTACAACGTGCCCACCACCCTTCTCGCGCAGGTCGACTCCTCCATCGGCGGCAAGACGGCCATCGACTTCGGCGGCGTCAAGAACGTCGTCGGCGCCTTCCACGCCGCGCGCCGCGTCGTCATCGACCCGGACGTCCTCGACTCGCTTCCCCCGCGCCAGCTCCGGGCCGGGCTTGCCGAAGCCATCAAGATGGCCGTCACGTCCGATGCCGCCCTCTTCGAGCTGCTGGAGGGCGCCGACGACCTCCGCGCCATCCTGCCCGAGGTCATCGGGCACGCCCTCCGCGTCAAGGCCGACGTCGTCGCCCAGGATCCGTTTGAAGGTGGCCTCCGCCGCGTCCTCAACTTCGGCCACACCATCGGCCACGCCGTCGAAGCCGCCGGCGTCGGCGACCTCCTCCACGGCGAATGCGTCGCCATCGGCATGCTTCCCTTCTCCGGCCCCCGAGTCCGCGACCGCCTTTGCGCCGTCCTCGAAAAATTCGGCCTTCCGGTGCGCATCCCCTACGCCGCCGACGTCCTCCGCCCCTTCCTGCTCCACGACAAGAAGGCCGCCGGGAGCGCCATCGCCACCGTCCGCTCGGACGACATCGGCACCTTCCGCTTCGTCCCCGCCACCCCCGACGAAATCCTCGCCCTCCTCGGCTAGGGACAAGCCCCGAGAGGCCCCCCCGAAAAGGGGACCTCACGGAACCGCCGCCGTTCAGCGGACCACCGGCACGCAGATGTCGATTTCGTGCCGCTGCTCGGCATCCTCCGACGAATCGTTGCGCTGCACCTCAAACGCGTAGCCATCCCCCGGTCGCACGCCCAGCGCCTCCAGCGCCGCGCCGTACATCCACCCCCACGCCGCGCCGAATTCCTCCTCGCGAACGCGGAAGGAGCCGACCGCGTAGTCGCCCGCCGGCAGCGTCATCGCCCGGAGCCCTTCCGGCAGCGACTCCGCCGCCGCCGCGTCCGCCGTGATGCCGAACCACAGCCGCTGCCGCTCCGGCGGCACCTCGTCGCCGTCGGGATACACCGACACGATACGCGTCGTTTCCGGAAAGTTCCACTGCCCCGCCGGCTCCGCCCACGCCAAAATCCGGTCCAGCAGCACGTCGTAGACCTCCCCCGCCCCCTGGAACCCGCCGACCTGCTCTGCGAACACCAGCGTCGTCGCCGGCAGCGCCTTCACTTCCGCTGTCGCGGACAGTTCCGCCGGTCCCGGCACGGTCCGTTTCGCCGCGCCTCCCGCCTCGCCGCATCCGGTGGAAAGGACGGCCGCCAACGCGGCCACGACGGGCAAGCTTGCATTCATGTTCATCTCTTGTTTTCTCCTGTTTTTTTCCGTCGTCCGCCGGACCATCCGGCGTCGACGACAACCCCTTTCCCATAGTATAGGCAACTTGTCCAGCCCAAAAATCCGCCCCACCGCCTTCCGTGATTTTTCGGCTGAACATTGGGCTTTTTGCACATTTTGCCTTCCTGTCGCCCCAATGCCGCCCCTTCATTCCGTCCTGCGACTCCCGCCTCTCCTGCCCGCCCGGCCAGCGCCCCATTTTCTGCTTGCATCGCCCGCCGTTCGTGGTATCTTCCGCGCCGGTCCAACCCATTTGCCGCTTCGGCGGCAAACGCCGGGATGCGAGCTTGCCCCCCCAGGCTCTCCCGGTTGTACGCGGCGCCAGGTTCCTCC